>CAYMFZ010000004.1:28780-35452 GCA_964389585.1 uncultured Pirellulaceae bacterium
GATTCCAATTGCGTCAGCAGAGTAACATTTTTGGCTCGCAACGCATCGATGTCCTTCATATGTTGCTTTTGAAGACGTGGGAATCCGATCGGAATAGAACTGAACAGCTTGTTAACGGCGCGCTCATTTGCGAGAAGCTCAGCGTTAATTTGAGAAAATGACTTTTCGTCATTCAATTGCGTTTGGGCCTGTCCAACTGCAAAGCTGGGAGTTAGCAATGCGCAAAACGCAATCACGAAAGCTGCAGCGGCAGAGGGAACATAACAAGTAGATGGGTAAATGATCGAAGAGGTATTTAAAGATCGCATAATTGTTCTAGGGTTTGCGTTCGGAATACGGATGATAATCAATTTTTGACAAGTTCGGAAATATTGATTTTGGCGGGATTCGTCAACAAACACCGAATTGATCACTTGGTTTTGACTGGATTGGGTTCATAGACCACGTTGGGACGTAGGCGTTTAACGGTAATTGACTTGATCGTATCGGGAATCGCACCCTCGACGAATTCTTCTTTGCCATCTTCGTTGATCATGAAAGTTTCTTGAAGTGCGTCAACGACTCGCATGTCAGAAATGACTCGCCCGAAGACCGTGTTTTTTCCGTCCATATTCGGCGCTGGAATCATCAGAATTTGGAACTCGGCACCACCAACATTTTCTTCATCACTTCTGAGGTACATAGACACGGAACCTCGAAAATGATGACGCGCCTCAGGCTTGCGAGATTCGTCGTAAATTGTATAGCCAACAGGCAAAGCTCGGTTCATCGACATCTTCCCGGAATTCGCCAGGATGTTTCTCAACACGTGATGAAAAATCATGTCGTCATAAAAACCTGCTTCAATGAGACTGACGAAGTTTCCAACCGTTTCGGGCGCCTGATTCTCAAACAACTCAATCACGATGTCACCCTTGTTGGTCTCAATGATGGCATGCGGAAGATCGTCAGCAGCAGTTTCTTCTTTGCGAATTTTCAGTTCTCGTTGATACCGCTCGGTTAAAGTATCAAGAAACGTACAAAGTGCCCGCTCTGGAAGTGGGAAAGACTCGATTTCTTGCTGATTGGATTTGGCATACTCGGTCGCATACTCAAAATCATTGGTCAGGATTGAAATTCGCCCCATCAGTTTTGCCAATTCGGCGTCACCAGAATTTAGGTCCATCAGTTTCTTGGTGGCGGCATAACAAGTCGTTAGTTGCCCTTCTTCGATCAGTTTGGGGATCATCAAATCAACGATGCGCTGGATCTCGGGGTCAGGCGTCGAAGACGTAAGGAAGTACTGAAACGCCAGGTCTCTAACGCTTTTGAACGCGGCAGTTGCCGTGGCCGCTTCTGCATCCCATTGTTGCTTGATTGTTACCGCCATCGAGCTTTCGCTCTCGTAGTAAATCACGCCAGTTCGTCGGACTTTTTTCACAGCGGCTCGCAGGTCGGAGACCGCCTGGTCAAAGTCAGCCTTTATTTCTTCGGCTGTTGCGGTTTTGGCTTGGGCCGTTGACTTGTTGTTCGAATCGGTTTGAGCATTCGAAACAGAGTAAAGCAAGATTTGCGTCAGCAAAATCAAAACCGGAATGCTCATTCGAACACACCGCGAAAAATCAAAAGTTGGCTGGAACTTGTTGGTCATGTTTTCGTACTGATAAAAGTCTTGTCGAGGGTCATTCAACGTTTCGCAATCCAATGTCAACAAAGCGAAGAGGACGATTCCATCTCGAATGTCAGTTCTCCGCTGGCTTTTCAAAGGGCTCACTAATAGTATAGCGATTGAAATTGTTTTGTACCGCAAACCGCTTATTACACGAAGAAACTTATGCCGCGATTTAAGCGAGGTAAAAACCTATCTAAATGGAACTCAAACCGCGCCGAAGCCGGGATTGGGAAGTTGCGAATTGTAGGTGGAAAATTCCGTGGAAGATTGATCGATTATTCGGGTGATCCGGTGACTCGTCCAATGAAGGACAACATTCGCGAAGCACTCTTCAATCTCGTGGGCGGATGGGTCAAAGGCAAAATTGTTTTTGATCTGTTTGCTGGAACCGGAGCGATGGGGTTGGAGGCACTCAGTCGCGGCGCAGCAAGGTGCTTTTTTGTGGAGCGTCATATTCCTACTGTACGTTTGATTCAAGAAAATGTTCTTGCGTTGGATCAAGATTTGCCTCCCGAAGTGAACTCTTCCGATACTTATTTCTGGGTGCGGCAGTTTTTGAAAAAGCCCGATCAGTATCCTTCGGAGCCGTGGGTTGTCTTCTGTTGCCCACCCTATGACTTTTACGTCGAGCGAAAAGAAGACGTGCTTACGATGGTAGGCGACCTATTAAAAGTCGCACCTGAGGGCAGTATTTTCGTCGTGGAATCCGATGGGCGATTTGACCCGGCTGAACTTCCCGACCCCAATTCTTGGGTCGTCAGAAAGTACGCGCCGGCTTTGGTTGCGGTTCGACGAGAGCGTGATGCGATCGAAAATGACGATGTCCCATAGCTTCGAAAGCTGCCAAATAGCCGGTACCGCCAAAATAACCGACATATATTCACCCTTCGAGCGAACTACTAGCAGATTCCATGCTGTCTTTGCACACTGAAAGTTGATTCGTACCTGAAACTGCTCCGATGAAATAGAAGGCACGACACAACGTGTCTTTCCCAATCGCGATACTTTCAATCGCGATGGCCATTCGGAGCTTCATCTTTATGCCAAAACGCTATGCACGGATCGCCTGTGTCAGCTTGATTCTTATTGGAATTGCAACGATTGCGATTCCTTCAAGAGTTGGACTCGCGCAACAGGTTTCAACTCCGTCATACCGTTACAACGCAAAAACAGAATCGGAACAGAATGGCTCACGGGACAATCCGTCCTATTCGTTTTCTGACCAATCAGACCAGCCGACTTGGCCAGCGCCGACGACGTTGATCTCGCAAGTGGAAGCGGTCCAACAGATTCCGGAAATGCAGCGTTGGTGTCAAGAAACAATTGAACTTCTTGGTTTGATTTCAACTGTTCAGCCAAA
The DNA here is from genome assembly GCA_964389585.1 of uncultured Pirellulaceae bacterium. Taxonomy (GTDB): domain Bacteria; phylum Planctomycetota; class Planctomycetia; order Pirellulales; family Pirellulaceae; genus Mariniblastus. The sequence goes on from CAYMFZ010000004.1 coordinate 31,792, forward strand.
TTCGAAAGAGCAAGCCACCTATTTGTCGCGTCTTGAGGCACTGTCTCAAACGCTTTCGCAAATCGCGCAAAAGATTTGGCACCGCGCTGAACAAGCTTCTCGTCACGGTCGTGAACAAACTCGAGTAGAACTAGCACAACAGCACTGCGACGTTTCTCGACTTTCCTATCGCTTAAGTCGACGAATCGATATCTGGAAATCGCTCTATCAGTCGTCGTATGATCGAAAATCAGTTGACGGCAACTTTTCAGATTCTCCTTTCCAGTCGGCTTCGCTCAATCAGATTTCCTTTGATCAGCTTGATCCGCGTTGGGTTGAGTACTTGGAACTCAAGGAACTTCAGTCGGCTTACAAAGTGTTGAACTCAGATCCAGCGAAAATCAAAGCTGCATCTCGAAAAGTGTTGGCGAGAATCTATTCGCCCGTCCTTCGACCAGATCAATCAAGCTATGTGAAGCAAGTGATTGATCCGACCTTGGTGAAGTTCTTACGCGAAAAAGCATCGGATCCCGTCAGCCAAGAAATGCTGTTGAAGCGTATTGAAAAGTACGAATCGCGTTCGTCGGCACTTACCGGATACTATCTGAATGACCTCTACCAAAGTCTGCTTTGGTCGAATGATTCCGCTGACCAAGCGATCGCTGCTGACCTACAGACGAACTATCGCAATGCCAACTTTCGAATTGCCATCTCTGAAGAATTTCTGAATCGGATGGTTCCTGCTTTGCCAAACACGGCGAGCCCTGTTTCTGAGAATATCAATGGCGCACGTGTGTCAGGACAAAGCCATGTCTCGAATCAGTTGCGAATTGATCTCGTTCCGAATCAAAACAACATCCTGTTGAACCTTGCGACCGTTGGACAAGTTCAATCTGACACCATCGCTCGTACCAAGACTTTCCGTGTCCAGAATCAGGGGCAGGCAGAGTTTCAAGTCATCAAACCGATCGTGATTAGTCCTCGCGGAATCGACTCTTCTGCCAAACCGTTTGCTCAATCAACAGGAAATCAATCCGTCGTCAGACTTCAGTCGACATTGGATGACATTCCGCTTGTCGGGCGATTCGCACGGGCGATGGCGTCGAAAAAGTTGCGAGAAGACGCGCCAAAGACGGATCGAATGTTTCAACAAACAGTCAAGTCATCGGCTGAATCTCAAATGCAGCAGCAGGTCGAACAGCAAGTTGCGAACCTTCGACAAAAGGTATACACACATCTTTACCAGCCATTGATGGCGATGGAACTTGAGCCAGAAGCAGTTCAAATGCTGACGACAGACGAACAAATCGTCATGCGTTATCGACTCGCTGGTCGCGACCAGATGGCAGCGCATACGGCTCGACCGCGTGACAATGGAAGTAGCCTAATTAGTTTCCAGCTTCATGAGACGGCCCTCAATAATTCGATCGCTCGGCTTGGGCTAAATGGAAACAAATTTACGATTGACGAGTTGAAAGCCCATTTGAGCGATGTGCTGGGAATCTCAAACCCTCAATCAAATGGCGAGAGCAGTGGTCATGTTGAAATCCAATTCGCGCCACTGGATCCAATTCACCTTGCGTTCAAGGCCGACCGCCTGCTCGTCACGTTGAATCTTAAATCCTTCAAAGTCAACGAAAAGGGCAAGGGCTGGAGAAGTGTTAAGATGACCGCCGCCTACAAGATCGTCATCAGCGGAATGCAAATTTACTTGCAACAAGACGATCTTGGAACTCGCATCGAGGGTAAGCGAATGGATCGAAGGCGTTTTGGCGTAGGCGATCGAATGGCGATTAGTGGTGCGATGAAAAAGATCTTTCCAAAGCAACGTGCCTTCAATGCCATGCCGCCAGCGCTCTCGGAGCGGCTTAATGGTCAGCAGCTTAGAGTATCTCAGCTAGTCGTCTCTGATGGTTGGCTTGCCATTTCAATTGATGATCAACATCAATCCCAGGCAGCGCATCCGTTCGACGGAAGCCGCATTGGCGCACTTCGACGTTTGATCCGTAAGTAGATTTTCGAAATTTGAGATCGAGAATCCAGGATCAGCGTATTGGTCGCCACGTCGGTTTTTCAACGGGCGACTTGCTAATTGCAGGCTCGCGAGGATTTGAGCGCGACCGAGAATTGAAGCTTCGACTGGTCGAGGCCTGGATGGCTGGAACACTTGAGCGTCGCGGCGGGATGACTTGTTGATTAATCTGCTGTCGCCAATCAGAACCTGCGATCGCATCAGAATTCGAACCGGGGGCTTCCCATCGCGAATCACTCTGCGTCCAGCCCGCGATCAGTGGATCGTCTGGTGAATAGTTCGGCGACGGCGGATTAATTCGAATGTTGCTCGTCGTTTTCAACGTCCGTCCATCGGGTGTCAGGAATCGAATGTGAAGCACTAGGTTTTCGTTAACGGGTGTCGACTGATCCCATGGCAAGTGAAGCAAAATTCCTTTGTTGCCTCGCTGGTCGTTGGCAAAAAATAGCTTGGTCTCATCTGTCAAAAATTTCCAAAGTCCCACACGCTGGCGATCTGGCGTTTGAGCCGGATCAATTAAGCTGACCGCCAATTCGCCCGCTTGATGTTCGATTGATCCATTGGCCGTTATCGGTTGGATCAAGAGATCCAGTCCTTCATCGCCCGGATTCCCATCGATATCTCGACCTCGAGTCGAGCTCGCATTGACCTGGATGTCAGTGATTGAATCTGGCGATCCTGGAGAATTGATCTGTAGACCTGACTGGTCGTTGGTGTTCGGAACAGGAAGCTCTTCCGGTGTTTCTGAGTCTTCGATCGTTGGCAGAGTTTCTGATTGTGGATCAGCTTGCGGTTCGGTTCGAGGTTCAACGACCGATGAAGAACCCGATCTCGTAGAACCCGAACTTATCGCAGGCTGTGAATCGATAATCGTGCCGGGCGAATCCAAAGGAGTTGAAATTACTTGACCGTTGGTTTCCGGAGCACCTAGGATAACTCCATTTTCCAAAGGGTTGCCATACTGATCAGTGGATCCGTAGAAGACTTCGCCCTCGTAGATAACATCGCCTTCGTTGTAGCTTTGTGAGCCGTCTCCTTGGATGACTCCACCGTCGTAGATGACTTCGCCTTCATAGTAAGTGTCATTCGTGACGACTCCACCGTTGGCTTCATGCTTTGCCTTTAGAGAGTAGTACTTGTCTTCAAGGTCGAGGATCTCCGCACGCAGCAACGCAGTTTGTCGTTGGCAACGCTGGTCGGAACGACAGCCGACGGCCAAGAAACAAAGTAAAATTGCCAAGAGGAAACGCATCGAAGAATTGACCTGCTAATTCATTCTGTAAACGGTTGGAATGTTCCAACCCAAAAACGATGCAAGTCTTTACGGGAATTGAGCCAATCGCGGCAATCCCAGTTTTCGAATCGGGGATGCGATCTTGAACTTGTGCCAGTTGGTGGTTGCGCGAGGTGGCTCTAGCTGGCTTGATCGGAAAACTTGCTAGCGTTAGGAGCGTTGGAGCTATGACGCGGAGAAATGGTACAGGCACCGCCGGCTGAGCTTTTTCGAGGGATTGGCCTTATTCGGGGCGGAGCCAGTCCCATTTTCCGCTTGGCAGTGAGTCTTGGCCTCAGCTCGGTGAGTATTGGAACCAGCTCTAGGCCTCTAGGCAAGTGGTACGAAACCAACGAATGACATTGAGTGTTCCATAC
>CAYMFZ010000005.1:0-4154 GCA_964389585.1 uncultured Pirellulaceae bacterium
GTAAGAGTAAGAGTAAGAGTAAGAGTAAGAGTAAGAGTAAGAGTAAGAGTAAGAACAAAGCCTACTTCTTATCTCCCTCGATACTCCGCCCACGTCTTGGGCGTCTCATACAGCCTAATCTTATCCAGTTTTGCGTCGCCAAACTGACCATCGAGCCAATCAAAAATTGCAACCGAAATGTTCTCAACCGTTGGATTCAGGTTTGAGAAATGTTCGATGTCTCGGTTCAGATGTTTATGATCCAGGCGGTCGATCACCAGCCTTTTAACCGTGCTTTCAAGTTCTGCCAGGTTGATGACTTGGTCGCTTTCACGTTGCGACCCTGATTCAGTAGAACCAACGCATCTGGAAACAGAGACTTCGACAACATAATTGTGCCCGTGACCTTCGAGGTTATTGCACTTTCCAAACGTCGCTTGATTTTCCGATTCGCTCAACTCCTCGCAGTGCAGCCGGTGGGCGGCTGAAAATTCAAACTGCTCGGTAAGTGTGATTTTTTGTGACATCTCAGCTCCGGTGTTTGTCGATTTTTCGAACGACGGATCTTCTTGAAAGCTTGAATCGGAAATTGAAAAGTTCAAATAGGGAGAAACAGCCAGTTCCAATCGAGTGATCTTTGACGAATGCGACCAAGACGACTTCATTTCATCAAAGACCACCAGCAGCAAATCTTCCGCGGTCTGAATCTCATTGGCGTTAGGGATCAGCGACCTCGTAACAATTTCTCGCAGGTGCTTATCGACAAGGGTGATATTGCAAAGGAACCCAGTGGCCGGATCAATTTCCCCTTCGATCTCGCAACGCAATACGAGGCGCGGGACGATTCGATTGGTTGCTGGCCAACCGGCCCAAGAGTTCTGAGGCTTGCCAGTAAGGTCTTGATCTGGCGGGACCAAGGCGAATCGAATTTCGCGGGACAATCGCATGAAATACTGTTTTGGAAGAAACTCGGTTACAACGCTCTGATGAATCCAACTTTACACGAAATGCTTTGTTTTGATTTTGCGAATAGTTGTACAGTGAAAGTTCAAATTAGTTTTGACGCGTCACGGCAAACGCTTGCCCGCTGGGGAAGTTTTCTGGATCGTCGACGCAGCCCCAAACGGCTTCCGCGATATCCGAAGGTTGGACGCATTGGTCAGCAGGAAAGTCGGGGAACAAACCTCGAAGCATTGGAGTCTCGACGGCACCGGGCCTAATCGAGCAGACTCGTAAGTTTGAATCTTTGCCTTCGCCCGCCAAAGCATGCGTCATCAAATCCATCCAGGCTTTGCACGCACCATACAGACTGAATCCCGGAAATGGGTCAACCGCTGAGAGCGACGAGATGTTAACGACCACTCCCCTGCCCTGCGTTTTCATTTGCCGCCAAACCTGCTGTGTGAGATAGAACAAGCTGCGAATGTTTGTGTTTATGGTCGACTCGAAAACTTCTTCCGTGATTTCGTCAAAAGGGGCCAATGGCGAACTTGCGGCGTTGTTGATCAAGACGTCAATGCGTTTGAACTCGTTGATTGCACATTCAGCAACGTTCCGGGCCTGCTGAACGTCAGCCAAATCGGCTTGTATGGTTACGCAATTAACTTTCTTGTTCGCTTTCTTGATGGCTGCCTTCGCGGCGTCAAGTTGCGTTTCTCGCCGTCCGCAAATTAGCAGATCGTATCCATTGCGGGCGAATAACTCGGCGGTCGCCAGTCCAATCCCGCTTGAGCCACCGGTAATTAAGCAAACAGGTCGAGAGGAATCTTTTGAAGACATGAGGTTGTCCACGACTTGGAATAAAGGGTCGGCGGAGATTGAATCGTTCGGATCGGTCGCTGTTCAATTCGTTCGAACTGAGTCGATGTGTTAACTTACAGTTCGCCAATTCAATTGCCAATCGCGTTGACGGCTTATAATTCGTGCGACGAAGACTGAAACAAATTGACTGACTTACTTTTAATATAAAACGGTAAACCAATGCCCAGCTACCGCCAACTCGGCGAGATTCCTCCCAAGCGGCACATGCAATTCGAAAACCCTGGCGAAAGCTATCTCGATGAAGGGTTGTTTTACGAGCACGTCGTGACAACTCAGGGATTCGATCGAACTTATAGTATTCTCTACCACCGCCGCCCGCCAACGCGAGTCGTTTCGACGGAGTCAGTCGGGACGTTTGAGTTGAAAGCGATCGACGACCAAGAGCTACGTCATCACCACATCAAGTCGGGAGTTCTCAAAAGAGGTGGCGAGCCGGTCACGGGGCGCATTCCAATGATGTTCAATGAAGACTTGACCGCACTTCGTGTTCGTCCCGAGAAGCAACAGTCAGAGATTTACCGCAACGCCGCAGCGGACGAAGTGATTTTCATTCAGTCGGGCAGCGGTTACATCGACACGACTTATGGTCGGCTTCCTTACAAGCGTGGTGACTACTGCGTGATTCCACGGACTTGTAACTACTTGATTGTTAGCGACGACATCACTCAGGAAGACCACTTGATTCTTGAGAGTCAGGGGCCATGTCGAATTCCAAAGCAGTATCTCAACGAAGACGGACAAATGCTTTTGGGTTCGCCGTATTACGAACGAGACTTTCACAGTCCTTCTGAGTTGCATTCAATCGACGAGGAAGTTGAGACGTCGATCTTGATCAAAGACAAAGAGCGTTTGACCCGAGTTGTGATGGCAAACAATCCGTTCGATGTCGTTGGGTGGGATGGGTTTCTTTATCCTTACACGTTTAACGCTTGGGATTTTGAGCCGTTGACTGGAACATTGCACTTGCCGCCGCCGTACCAACAAACGTTCGAGATGCGCGGTTTCGTGATTTGCACTTTCGCACCACGTCATCTCGATCATCACCCCAAAGCGGTCAAAGTTCCTTACGTTCACAGTAATGTCGAGGCCGACGAAGTGCTTTTCTATGTCGAAGGCGAATTCGGTTCACGCAAGGGCGTCGACATTGGCAGTTTGACTTTGCATCCTGGTGGCATTCCTCATGGACCGCACCCAGGAACCATTTTGAAGAGTATGGATGTTGAATTCACAAACGAAATGGCGGTGATGTTTGATACCGATCGACCACTGTTTTTAACGAAGCAAGCGATGGAGCTGGACGATCCGAGCTACCCAATGAGTTGGTTGTAAGTAAGCGACGACGTTGGTGGACATGCCGATGACGTCGAAATAAGTTTGTGTTTGAATCAGTTCATATTCTTTGAGGACTTTGGTGTGAGCTTGCGAAATTGGAGATCGATACTTGGGGCAGTGTTGGGGTTTGCAGCCATCGCCGCGTTCGCAGCTTGGTTTTACTTTAGCCGACCTGAGGTTCCGAGCGGTCTCTTGAATCACTTTCGAAGTCTCGAACAAGTCGAGTTTTGCACGATTCGACCTCGCGCCAATCGTTCGCTCAAGAATCCAGCCGAATTTGGCCATGGTAACATCGAAGAATTCGCGATCGTTGATGTGCTCGCTACTAAGTCTCATCACGAGTTGGTGGAATTACTTGATCGAGCAGATCGGAAAAATAATAATTTGGCGGCCAATTGTTTTGATCCACGCCATGCTTTGCGAGATCCCAATAACCCCAACAATTATCTATTGATCTGTTTCAAGTGTTATCAAATGCGATATAGTTTTGACGGTGAAACGGGATTGGCGTTGATTACTGATGAACCCAAACGAACCTTCAACGCGTTTATTACTCAACACTCGTTGAAAACCGATGAAGGGCTTGAGCCAATTCCTGCGGCGAAAGCGTCCGAAGTATTGCAACCACGTCAAGATGACTAACAGATCGACAAGGTACTTAAAGGAAGCTGATGAATAACGAGCTGCCATCCGAAAACTCACCCAGCATTCCGGAAACCAAACAGCCAGTGTCCAAGCCTGATGAAATTGTCACGCACGATGGCAAGACGTCCGCTGAGCAAAGCACCGAAAACTATATCGAGACGTATCACGCGATTTCCGAGTGGATTCGTTTTGCGGATGCGAAAGCGGCTGTGATCCTGACGGTTGGCGGAGCTTTGGCCGGTTTTTTGATTCCAACGATTCACAAAGTCATCGCGGAATCGGCTGACAAAGATCAAATGATTCCGTTTTGGAAAGAGATTTGTATTGGCCTGTTTGCCGGATACGCCGCGATCCAGCAAATCCCGCTTCTTACTGCG
>CAYMFZ010000005.1:4164-10031 GCA_964389585.1 uncultured Pirellulaceae bacterium
AATCCGATTCGTAGCAAGGGCAAGCACCCAAGTCTTGATCACTGCGACCATTTTCATCCAGCCGCAATTTCGAATAAGTACTCAATCGACGACGTTCAGAAATTTGTAGAAGATTGCAAAGACATGGGGGCAGTCGCGCTCAAACGTGAAGTCCAGGCCGCTGTCTTACTCGATTCGCATACGTCAAAAATGAAGTACGAACGCGTGCGGAAGTCGCTTATGCACTTTGCAGTTAGCGCGGCGTTTGGATTCGTGTATTTCTTGATGGCTCAGTTTTCGAGTTGAACTTCCTGCCGCGACACACGGTCGCGGCAAAAACTCCCAACCGATCGCTAAACAATTGAGCGCTCTCCGGTAATCCCTTGGGATGGGAACCCGGGGATCACTGCGTTGTATCTTGCGCGAATGGCAATTTTATTGGCGCGAGCTTCGGTGATTAACAACTGCCTTCCTTGTTTGTTAATCGGAAAACAGGTGATCAATTTTTGTTGGATGAAGTTCGTTGTAAGAGATGGCTTTGAATCTTGAATTGAATAGATCAATAGCGAATCGTACGGCTTTGAATTCGCCTTGAACGAAATCAAATCGGTGAAGAGTTTGATTTGTCTTGGCTTTTTTCTGCCTGTTTTGAGCTGAACCGATTCCACGATTCGAGACTTCTGAATTTTGTCGAAGGGAAACTCACGCAGGTTGTTCGGTGTTGAGGGAAACACGTTGGAGACTCGCTTGCGGAGATTGTTTTCGATCCCATTGTTGGTCAAACCCAGCCGCGTAAGAACAAACGTAATGTTGCCTAACATGGTTCCATTATCTGGGCTGGGAGAAAGACACCTGGCCGGTAGTTTTAGGCCCGCCTCGATCACTCCCGAAGTCCATCGTTCACGTTTGTATCCGTACCGGGTTTTTAATTGGCTGAATAAATATCCGTAGGTGTGCATCAAGCCCGCGTGATATGTGTTGGGTTGGTTGGGGCTGCGGATTGACGTTTTCGCGATTCTCCCGATGACAGAAAGGATCTTTGGGTCAACAATCTTTGCGTGCTCGTGCTCGTCGATATTTCGACTTTCGCCCCACAGCCCAAGCCAAGGAGCGCCGGTATTGGCTTGGATCTGTGCTGCGATTTTGGGAGCGAACTCTCTAAATTTCTGTACGCCGATTCGACCGTTGCTCGCCGAAGCGAGAATCTGTTTGGATTTGCGGTTGAAGTCGACCATGACGTAAGTATCAGGGCGAGCAACCAAAATGACAATCCTGAACGGGAATCATCACGACATCAAAGTTCAACAACCCGTTGAATTGAACCCAATGCGTCTTTCGAGTAAATGAACCAATACCTAGAATGCCTGTCTGAATTTGGGCTTCGGTCCAAATCGAATTTGCAGCAGCCGACAGAGCTGGAATATCTCGCCACTTAATTTAGAAACGTTGATTCGACATGGCAAAAACTGGAATCTCGCCAACTCGACAGGAAGACTACCCAGGTTGGTACCAACAGATCGTGCGTTCGGCTGATCTTGCTGAGAACTCCCCGGTTCGCGGATGCATGGTGATCAAGCCTTGGGGCTATGGGATCTGGGAGAATATGCAGCGTGTGCTGGACAAAATGTTCAAAGACACGGGGCATGAGAATGCTTATTTCCCGCTTTTCATTCCCAAGAGTTTTCTTGAAAAAGAAGCCGAACATGTTGAGGGGTTCGCCAAAGAATGCGCTGTCGTCACACATCATCGACTTGAGCCGGGCCCCGATGGCGGATTGGTGCCTGCTGGAAAATTGGAAGAGCCACTGATCGTGCGGCCAACCAGCGAAACCATTATCGGCCACATGTTTGCCAAGTGGGTTGAGTCGTACCGCGACCTTCCCCTGAAAATCAACCAGTGGTGCAACGTCGTACGGTGGGAGATGCGAGTACGCTTGTTTCTTCGCACGGCAGAGTTCTTGTGGCAGGAAGGCCATACGGCTCACGCGACGAAAGAAGAGGCACTGGAGGAGACGCGGATGATGCTTGATGTTTACGCAGATTTCGCCGAGCAATACATGGCGATGCCAGTGATTCGAGGCGAGAAGACGGCGGGTGAGCGATTTCCGGGCGCAGACATGACGCTTTCGATTGAAGCGATGATGCAAGATCGTAAGGCGCTTCAGGCTGGCACTTCGCATTTTCTTGGGCAGAATTTTTCAAAGGCCCAAGAGATCAAGTTTCAAAATAAAGACGGCGGCGAATCGTTTGCCTGGACGACTTCATGGGGGCTTTCGACTCGGATGGTTGGTGCTCTGATTATGACACATAGCGATGATGATGGATTGGTTCTGCCTCCTCGTTTGGCACCGAAACATGTCGTGATTTGCCCAGTGATTCGCAAGGACGAAGAACGCGCAGAGGTGATGGCGTATTGCGAAGCGTTGCGAAAGGAAATCGCTGATCTCGACTATGATCGCAAGCCCGTCGAAGTCTTTATTGATGACAGCGACAAACGGGGTGGCGAGAAAAAGTGGTTTCATATCAAGCGTGGTGTGCCGATTCGAGTGGAAGTCGGTCCGCGAGATATCGCCTCGGATAGTGTTTTTGTCGGCCGACGTGATCAGCCTAAATCGACTGGCATGGGACGATCGGAGTTTGTTTCTTCACTTGTCGATATTTTGAATGAGATGCAGCAAGGTCTGTTCGACCGAGCCTTGAAACTGCGAACAGAAAATACGAAGCAGATTGATTCGTTCGAAGACTTCAAAAAATACTTTACCGCTAAAAATGAGAAGAAGCCGGAGATTCATGGCGGATTCGCGGAGTGTCATTTTGTCGACTGCCCGGAAACGGATGAGATGCTGAAGCCATTGAAGGTGACGCCGCGGTGTATCCCGTTGACTGAGGAACCAACCGAAGGCGTTTGTATTTTTACTGGAAAGCCCACCAAGACACGCGGCATTTTTGCAAAGTCTTATTGATCGACTGGTTCAAGCGAAGTCTTTGATGAATGCTAAACTGAACGCTGAACGCGTTTGTTGATTTGGGCATGAGCTTTTATTAGTAAGGTTAAACTTCCGTTTGAAATGCCCGACCGCTCACGCGTTACGGCTCACGAATCGCGATGTGTGGCGGAAATCAACATCGCAGATCGAAATTGAGTTCTTGATCAAAACTAATTCTCGAGATTTTCTTTGGGTGAAATCACAAAACACAAACCGGTCTTCCTGATCGCTGCGGTCACCAGTCGCTATGAGTCCGCGCTCGCGTGGACGGTTGAACAGACAACCGCGCAGTGGGGGCGGCTTGCACTTCAAAGCTCGGTTTATGATTTCACGGAAACGGATTTCTACACGGAGTCGATGGGCACTGAGCTAAAGAAGCAATTCTTGGTGTTTGACGAGTTGATCGGGCCGGGTGAGCTTGCCCCAACCAAGATTCTTTCGAATCAATGGGAGCAACAATACACAGATCAGTTTGAACATCCCGAGGCGCGTCCGCTGAATATCGACCCCGGCTACATCAGCGAAGCAAAATTGGTGTTGGCGACAACAAAGGATCGAGATCATCGCATCTATTTGGAAAAAGGCATCTTTGCTGAGGTGACACTTCATTTTCGTGCAAAGCAATGGACGAGTAGTCGCTGGACTTATCCGGACTATCAACGGGCAGATTTTCAAGAGTTTTTTACCAACTGTCGAAATCTACTTAGAGAACGAATTCGAAATCTGAATGCTTAGTTCTCTGCGAAGCCGATAAACGCTGGATAACTGGGGCGAAAATAGAGCGTTGCCATTTACCCAATCGAGCGGTATCTGTATTCTTGCATCAGTTAAATTCGTGCGTCATCATCTCAGATGCACGTCTTCTTTATGACTCATGAATTACTTAGACGCAGTGACCCCTGCGAGAGAAGATTCCATGAACGTTGCTTGGATTGCCGGACGATTTTTGTTAGTGGGCCTCGTTTTAAGCGTGGCCTTTGTCTCGTTGGGAAGCGATTACTCTCGCTCGTCGCTCTACGACAACCAAGAATCAGGTGGCTATGCTAGCGACGAAACCCAGGAGCTAGTCGGTGACCCTGAAGACCTCGTCAAGGATTGGGAAAAGGATTTGGGAAAACCCAAGTTCGTCTTGATGGTGACTGGTCGCCAGCATGGTTACATCGAGCCATGTGGTTGTATCACGCTTGCGCGACAAAAAGGCGGATTGATGCGGCGACATGCCGTTCAAAAAATTCTTCAGGCACGAGGCTGGGATGTCGTTCCAATCGACGCGGGCAATCAAGTTCGCCGTTTCGGACAGCAGCCTGTGATCAAGCTTCGAAAAACTTACGAAGCACTTTGTAAGCAGATGGGTTACGAGGTTATTGGGTTAGGGCCGGATGATCTAAAGCTGCCCGCAATCGACTTGGCTCAAATGTTGGCGAATGTTGGTGAGCAGCCATTCACTTGTGCCAACGTCAAACTAATGAATGGGATGAATTCAACTTCGCGAGTAATCGAGCGCGGCGGAAAAAGAATCGGCGTGACAATGATTGTAGGTGACGAACACTTGGATGGGGTCAAGCAACAGTTTGTTGACACAGTCCCTGTAGCTCAAGGACTTGCAACTGCTGTTCAAGAACTCAATGCAGCCAAATGCGATATGAAAGTTCTGATTGCGTTCACAGAAGTAAAGACGTGTCGTCAGCTCGCGAAAGACTTTCCTGTTTTTGACTTACTTGTTACTGCCGGCGGCGCAGGTGACCCAACGCTTGAGCCGGAATTAATTCAGGCTGCACCCAATCGTCAAACGCCAATGATCCAAGTCGGCGTTAAAGGAATGCATGTCGGGTTGGTTGGTTACTTCGAAAACAACGGACAGCCTAAAATCGAATACGAACGAGTCGAACTCGACCATCGATACAAGGACTCAGAAGCAATTAAAACAATTTTTAAGTCCTACCAAGACGAATTGAAAACGCTTTGGGACAACGGGGATTTGAAAGACATCATTCAACGTGATCACTCAACTGGACTGAAGTTTGTGGGGTCAGCAAAATGTGCCGATTGCCATGATGAAGAGTATGCAATTTGGGAAGACGGCGTTGACGGTAATGGCGGTCCCCATCAGAAAGCGACCAAGGATCTTGAGCGGAATCCAAACGACGACCGGGTATGGGTTCAACGGCATCACGATCCTGAATGTGTCAGTTGTCATGCGACGGGATGGAACCCACAGAAATTCTATCCGTATAAAACCGGATTCATGTCGTTGAACGATGATGATCTGTTGGGCAATGGCTGTGAGAATTGTCATGGTCCAGGTTCGGCACACGTCGAGATCGAAGAGGCTGGCAATGCGGATCCTGCTGAACGCGTGAAACGTGCCCGCCAAATGCATCTATCCGTCGCGAAAGCGAGACTTGATGCCTGCAAAGAGTGCCATGATCTCGATAACAGCCCTGACTTTTTGCTTGAAGGCGGTTTTGATAAGTATTGGCCAAACATTAAACATGGACGCCCGGCTGTCGAAAAAGCCCATGATGTTCTTGAGGCAATTGCGGCTGGACAACGTCCGATTCAAGACTTGGATTTGATTCAAGATTGGTTGCCCGACATGAAGGATCAAAACCCTACGCAAGTCGTTATCGTTGAACAAACGCTTAGCTTGATCGCCGCCAATCCAACCAAAGTAAACGACATCATCAAGACGATGTTGCCAAAATTGGAAGTTGAATAACGGGTTTGAAAATGAGAGGGCTGAGTGATCCGAAATTTAGTGGGTGACTCTTGCCGAGAGTTACCGAGCGGATGAGCGAACTCCATTATCGATCAAACGCTTGGCGAAATTGAGTCTTGCGTGAGGCCTGGAAACTTCTGGCAGAAGTTACTCGCCGACTTTGCAATTCATGTGATTTCGCCT
>CAYMFZ010000005.1:10041-32471 GCA_964389585.1 uncultured Pirellulaceae bacterium
AATTTTGGATGCTTGACGAGTGCCATTTGCCGACTTAGGTTGTTGACAAACAATGTCCTACCTGGAGTCGACAATGAAGAACACTTCTTCGAATAGAAATCAAGCGTCGCCTAAATCTCAACTTTCGCGTCGCAAGTTTGTCCAAGCTTCCTCAGCGGCGTGTCTCTCTGCTCCGCTGGCTCTCTCTTCGACTTCCGGGTTAGCCATGAATGTAGGAGCCTCAGAACCAATAGACCCAACGCAGGACGACTCGTCGAATGACGACGTTTCGTTGAAGGGGCGGATCTACAAGACATTAAAGATCGGCATGGTCCAAGTCGAAGGTTCGTTGACAGACAAATTCAAAGCCGCCAAAGAGGCTGGATTCGCCGGCATTGAAATGAACTCGCCCGGCATGAATATCGAAGCTACCAAGATCGCGATCGCCGAGACCGGTTTGCCGGTGGACGGAACAGTAGGTTCAACTCATTGGAAAAAAACGCATACCAATCCGGATGCAAAAATTCGCGCTGAGGCGCTTGAAGATCTTAAGACATCAATCCGTGACGCGCATGCTGTTGGTGGGCACACTGCGTTGATCGTTGTCGGGCATGGCAACGACGGACCCGAAGAAGAAATTTGGCCTCGAGCAATTGAGAATATTGAAAAAGCGCTGCCGCTTTGTGCAGAACTGGGTGTTTATATCGCCATCGAAAATGTCTGGAACCACTTTTTATACGATCACAATGGCGGTCGAAATCAGACGGCTGACAAGTTTGTTAAGTTCGTCGATGAACTTGATTCACCTTGGGTTGGAATGCAATTCGACATTGGCAACCATTGGAAATACGGAAGTATGGGCGACTGGATTCGCACGCTCGGAAAACGGGTCATGAAACTCGATCTCAAGGGCTATTCACGAGCCTTGGAAAGTAAAGATAAGCATTGGGTCAAGGAAATTGGCAGCGGCGACATCGATTGGGCTGATGTCCGAAAAGCGCTCAAAGAAATTAACTACTATGGTTGGGCTGCCGCTGAAGTTTCAGGCGGCAATCTTGATCGGCTCAAACAAATCTCCTCCAATATGGATAAGGCTTTCAATTTGTAGGCGACTAAATGCCGCGCAGTCGTCCGCACTCTGTTTGATGAAGCGATTTCGACGTGAATCTTGTCAAAGAACCCAGTGAAATAGATCCTAATGGAATCCATCAACGAATAAGGCTGTTACTTAAAATTCTGCAGCATTTGGGAACTTGTGCTGCTTCCGCGATCGCCGCTGCAATCGCATCCAATCTGATTGCGATAAGGCAAACAAAACTGTTAAATTTCTTCCGTTATGATTGAACGATCTGAAAAATGATGCGTAAATTTGAGGTGAATTGCACCCGGTTTTCGAAATGCATCGTTTGCCAGAAGGCTAACCGTTGTCGACCCATCGTGTTCCGTTCATACTGTTGAAATTGATCTTTGTAGTTATTGTTTGGCCTCGCCCAGTTTTGATATGAACTTCCAACAGTCGGAATCAACGTCGGACTCCGTTGACTTAACGGGACGGCAATTGGGCGATTACAAATTGCTTCGCCGGCTTGGGCGTGGCGGAATGGCGAACGTCTACTTGGCCAAGAAAATTTCGCTTAACCGAATTGTTGCACTAAATATTCTTAAGCCTCATTTGGCCAAAGACGACTCTTACGTTCAGCGATTTCGACGAGAAGCTCAGGCGGCCGCGAATCTGATTCAAGCGAACATTGTTCAGATCTACGAAGTCGGCCACATTGACGATTTTTACTTTATCGCCCAAGAGTATGTTCAGGGCCGCAATCTTCGCCAGTATCTAATGCGACATGGAGCGGTTGAGCCCGTGATGGCGATCAATGTGATACGTCAATGTGCGATGGCACTTCAAAAAGCCGGCGAGCAGAGCGTTATTCATCGAGACATCAAGCCTGAGAACATCATGCTCTCAACCAAGGGCGAAGTGAAGATTGCGGATTTCGGATTGGCACGCGTCAACAATGTCAATGATCCAGCGCTGACGCAAATTGGCATCACGATGGGGACGCCGCTTTACATGAGTCCCGAGCAAGTTGACGGAAGCGCGATCGATCATCGGTCTGACCTTTATTCCTTGGGCGTGACCGCCTATCACATGCTTGCTGGCAACCCGCCCTTCGATGGAGACAACGCATTGGCGATTGCGGTGCAGCACGTGAAAGACACGCCCATTGCGATTGGCAATCTGCGTCCAGATGTTCCGCGCGAGCTATGTCAAATTATCGAACGCTTGATGGCGAAGAAACCATCAGACAGGCCTGCTGATGCGAAATCATTGCTCAAGGAATTGCGGAAAATTAAAGTCGATTTGGATGATGATTGGGAGCTGATCGTTGAAAAACTTTCCGCTGCCGAGACAGTCGCAATGGACAACTCCGCGACTTGGAGTCAGTCGAAACTAGCCGCGACAAGGCAGCTTCAAACGGTCATGAAGGGCAATTTGAGATCTTGGTGGCGGTCTCCTGGGGTACTGTTGTCCTTGGCCGCGATTAGCCTTGCCGCCGTGCTTGGCGGATGGGCCATAGCAAGCCAGACCGCTCCGCCTCAACTCTTGAACGTTGACAGTATCAGCCTCAACGATGTGCCTAAGATGGCAACGGCGGAAGACCAATATCAAGAAGCTCGAAACTCCCGTTATGCGTTCAATCCGGATGTGGAAGAAAAGTACTGGCTGGCGGTTGAAAAATATTTTCCGCCAGAATCAGTCGTTGGCGAAGAAAATCGAACTCGCGAGATCGTTCGAGATTCGAAAGCTCGCCTTTCCGAATTTTATCTAACTAATCTCAGGTTTGCTGACGCACTCATGATCTTTGACGAGTTCGTTGGCTATGAAGAACTCGCTGTTGATTTTCGCGTTACTGGACACGCGGGGCAGGCAGTGGTTTTTGACAGTATGAAACCGGAAGATTTCGAAGGCGGAGAGGAAGAGCAAGTTGCGAGTATCAAAACGGCGATTGGTGCCGTTGGAAGCCAAGCGAATCGGCTAAATAACTTCATGCTAAAGCGTTTTAATGAAGTCAAAATGCGACTTGATGCCCTTGAAGAGCAAGGCGGTAGCGACAATCGTGAAAATGAACCACTGGAACTAAACGACTCTTTGAACTTCTTCCAGTTTCCGAAATTGTCAGTTGCCTAAGCCTGAACTGATTTTTTCCATCGGTAGCCAACCAACGTTTT
The DNA here is from genome assembly GCA_964389585.1 of uncultured Pirellulaceae bacterium. Lineage (GTDB taxonomy): Bacteria > Planctomycetota > Planctomycetia > Pirellulales > Pirellulaceae > Mariniblastus. The sequence continues at coordinate 13,252 of CAYMFZ010000005.1, forward strand.
TATTGATGAAGGGTTTGGGACCCGCAGTCTTCGGAAACTACGATCGGAAGTTCTGGTTGAACCACCAACGAATCCTGTTGCCCAATGAGCGATAGCCCGTAAACACTCGGGCTTGGCCACCCATTCCGATTCGCAGGGGCAAATTAGTTTCACTCAATGGAATTCGAGCGAAGTACTGAAAGTCTTTTTGTTGGTAGGCTGCCACCATTTCAACAATGGGATCAGGTGGACGTGATTCGAGGTTGCCCATGCTTTGCTGACCAGGCTCATAGTCTTTTCGGTCAATCGAGAATTCAGTTTCACCGATGTACTCAATTTTCGATTCGTAAACCTTACCCGGCTCGGAATAGAGTTTGACTCGCGTGTCTTGTTCAAGTTTTGCGAACTTTACTTGATGCTCAGTCATAACGATGATCGCTTGCCATTTCGACAGATCTGCAATTTCGCAAAATCGCTGTCCTCGTTGGGCCGAAACATTGTTGTGCTGCCCGTATAGCAGCGGGAGCATTTCAACTTCCGAAGTGACATCTGATTTTTGCCCCAAGTTTTCATAGGGCGTTGCGAGAACCGTTCCAGGGATTGGACTCTTCAGCAGTAGATCAGAAGCTTGTCGTTTCAATTGATCGCGTTGGTGCTCGTAGCGAGCCAGCTCGGTGGCGATCGCTTTCGTCATGTCGTACGGGCGTAGTTCCTTGCTGTTCCGAAGTCGCGCCACTTCCATTTCGTATTCAGCACGTTTCTCTTGAACCTTGGTTTCAGCCTGAACCAATTGGATTTCCAACTCAAGATTATTCAGTTGGGCCAACGTGACGCCGGCTTCAACTACCTGGCCCGATTCAACCTCGCAAGAGACGAGTTGGCCAGACTCTTTGACCCAAACCGTTTCAATCTGCTTTGGCATGACGATCAAGCTGCATCGCAAGTAGTGAGGAAAAGGAATCAAAAGGATCAGTGCGACCAAAGCCACCGCACAGCCCAACACGACAGAGAATCGAACTTTTTTCACTTGATGCATCCGCCCTGGAACAGACATGTATTTGTATAACTTGTAGCCTGGCATGCCGATCATGCCGATCATCGAAAACAATGCGATCCCAATTCCAATCGACTCAAGGTTGTAAGGTTCAAGCATCTTCATCAAAAACAGGATGATCGAAAACATAATGAACCAGCGATAACAAAAAGAAGCCACCGTAAACATGGCGAATGCCCACGGTCGATTGGATGGCATCAATTGGTCATCAGGAATCTCTAAACCCAGCCAGTTGCGACCAAGTAGCGTAGTTAGAGACTTGGTCGATTTTTGATTCAGGTTAGGGATTTCTAGGATGTCACTAAGAATGTAGTAACCATCGAACCGCAACAACGGGTTGCCGTTAAAGAGGATCGTACTGATGGAACTGACCAACATGACTCGCAAGCAAATATCTTGCACGATGCCTGGCTGCACGAACCACCATACGAGCGTTGCGATTGTCGCAAGCAAGACTTCGACGTACATTCCCGCCGCACCAATCGCTGCACGATGCCATTTGTTAGGAAGTCTCCAGCTGTCGGAGACGTTACAGTACAAACACGGAGTTAACACCAGCAGCATGAATCCAATTTCATGACACTCACCGCCCAATCGTTTGCACGAAAGTCCATGGCCGAATTCGTGACAGACTTTCGTGACGCACAGCACCAATCCGAATAGATACCATTGTTTGGGATCAAAAAAAGCGTCAAAGCCTGGAAGCTTGGCCTGAAAACAGACCAGTTCATCACGACGGAAAACAACGCGATTGCCGCGAAAATCAGCGTGATAATCACGGCAACTTTGGTGAATATCCACCACGTGTAAGGCAACAACCAATTCAAAATCCGCTCAGGATCAAATCCTTTGTAGCGAATCGCCAGCACGTTAGAGAAAGTTCCAACGAGCTCCATGCGTTTGTTTTTCTGGCCACGTTTGAGCAGTTCCGGACCTTGGCCCGGCATGTTCGACGTAACCAAACTGTCTTGGTGGAACCGCGTTAGCAGTTGCTGGAGGTCTTGTCGGGTGATTCGTTTCGGGGCGTATTTTTCATGGTATCCGTCTTGAAGTGCATCGATGGTTGTATTGCCATCAAGCTGACGAAGTAGATAAAAAACATGCGGGGGAAACTGAAAGTACTTTTGACCAAGCGGTTCTTTGACGACCCAGTACTCGACGCCCTGATAGGTCATTCGATCGTAAGTCAAGTCTGGCCGCATTTTCATTTTCACGACGGGACCACTCGGCATTTGTGCCTGAGTTGCCGGATCGTTTGATGGAGGCGGAACGATAGACATCGTAGCCTCCTAAAAGAAAATGGTGGTTCGTAAAAAGTCCCAAGCCTGATAAAAGCAAACTTGGCCAAGCGGTTTCTTCCCACACAGGATCTTCGCCGTTGCCGTAGCACCGCTTCGAAGTTCGTCGTTGAGTTCGTCACGCTGTTCAGGCGTGATTTGAACTATCGCCCGAAAATCAGGAGCGCCTGACTCAGATGGGACGGCTCGCATGTCAACGGACTTCCTTGAAAGCTTGCCTTTAAGATTTAAGTTCGGATTGGTTCCGATCTTGAATTCAACATCGAGGACGTCAGTGTCTTTTTCGATAAACGCCGAATCGACGTAGCCCATTTTGCCTTGAGGAATTTTCAATTCCAACTGCCAGTCGCCGTCAAGATTGGCCACTTCGAGCAGGGCGAAGCTTGGCTCGACAGGGTAATCGGTGTAACGTCTCTTCAGTTCTGGTGTCGTAATGATTCCGTCAATTGGACTAGAAATTTCAAGTCGGCTTTTCTTCAGCTTCATCAACTCAATTTGCGATTCGAGCACTTTGCGTTGTTTTTGATATGACTTGATCGCCATGCCGATATCGGCAGAATCTGACGTGTCGTTTACACCCGTTCTAAGTTGCGACTGGGCACGGCTGATATCGTCGTCGATTTTGTCGAGATCGTATTCCGATGAACGAAGCTGAATATCAAGATCTTGGTTTTCCAGTCGCAAAAGAGGTTGGCCAGCGACTACCTCGGCACGCTCTTCAATCAAAATTTCTTGTACGGTTCCTTTAGTCTGTGCGTAGATCGTGTTGCGTATTTCTGGGTGCATCACGCCTTCGACTTTCATCTTCAGCTCTTTGGGCCAGAAAAACATGGCCAAAGTCAATAAAGCCAGGCAAGCCAAGCCGGTCATGGTTTTCGCAAAATGATCCCGGAAAAGCAGCTTTTGCAACCATCCAAGACGCTTCCAAATTGGCAGCATGAAAATCTCACCATGCTTTCGCGAATTTTCCATCGCGATTTCTGATTGGCTCACAATCAGTTTCGTGTCTTCTTCGATGGTGGCTTCGGCGACATCCGCATCGAAATACTCGATCACAATCGCGCCAAGTTTTTTCGTCTTGCTGTTGCGCCGACTTTTCATTTCCAAGTCCGCGGTTTCAGGCGGTCGCGCCAGCAGCGGAATCACAATCAACGTTCGGCTGTGAGACTCATCGAGGTACTCGTTGATCTTGCGAGCCACTTCCGGAGCTAGACCGTCAGTGTTACCCGTGATCCAAAATCGAGAATCCGCAGCGACACTGGCTGTCGCAACATTCGAAAGCAACCGCACGACATTAGCTCGATTGTCGAAGCGATCCTGACTGCTGATGGCGTTGATTTTGCAAGTTCGCCCATTCCATTTACCAACACTAACTCGATCGCAGTTAAGCAAACGACGGGCTTCGTTAGCAATAGAATAAGCAGTTTCAGTTACGTCGATCGAACGATGGGCTTCGCTGATGAATTCGATTCGCTCATTCCAAGCATCAGACTTCTCTGAAAGCTTCGCCAAGTCCTGTTGTTCGTGCCAACGCTGAAAGAGCTGAGAGACTTGTGTAAGAAAGCGAAGATAGCCTTCTTGGGCCTGTGGACTAATGTCACCACGCTGCAGTAGCTCTAGCGTCCCGCAACATTCTTTGGTGCGATTGTAAACAGGCGAAAACAACATGAGGAACGAATCATCACGTTGAGCGTTAGGATCAGTAACATCTCCGCCGCGCCCGGTGAATGCTTCGGACGTCAGGCCCATTGGAAGTTGTTTGGTGACGACTTCCATGACGGCGTTGTTGTGCTGCCGATTCTCGTGTGAGAGAACTTCTTTTGCGGTTGCGTTAGGATGCCGTCCCGTTTGGTGGGTTAGCTTCGGCGTGTTCTCGCCATTGACTTGCCATAGAAGTGCGCCATGGGCACCTGTGATTTTGACGACTTTGGAAAGCACCGTGTCGCAGAATTGGTCAAAATCTTTTTCAGTGCTCGCCATTTCGTTGAGCTGCTGAATCGTTCGACGGACCTCTTCGCGAATGGCTGAAGGTGAGGGATTATTTTGTTGTTCACCAGCAGACATGGACTACTCAATCGAAGGGTGACAAAAGCATGTGCAAAAAAGGAAAGACAACGTCGAAACATTGTCGTAAATCAAAACAAAGTCGCTAATTATAGAACTGACAACAATCAGGGGAAACAAGTTCCGAGGTCCCACCAGAGGGGGTTGGGTCTAATCGAAATTGTCCAGGATCGGATCGAGCCCCATTTCACGTTGAGATTTGGCAAGTTGCTTTTCATTGTACATTAATATGCGCCTTGAACGGTAATGCTGGCTCTCAACCTTTTGCTGTGCACGCTTAAAAAGCGAGATCCAATATGAAGCTGTGCGGGTTTTTCCGGTCTTCCGGTAACGTTCCGCAGTTTGTTTCCCAAACGCTGATTCCAAGAGCTTATCTTCAGCAGAAACATAAAGTTGAACCGAGCCTGGGTCACCTTGTCGACCGCAACGCCCAAAAAGCTGCTGGTCGATTCGGCTGGACTCATGCATTTCAGTCCCAACAACGTGCATTCCACCCAGTTCCAGAATTTTGGCTCGCTCGGACACTGATTCTTCGTTGTCTTCCTCGCCGCCGATTTTGATATCGGTACCCCGCCCTGCCATGTTGGTGGCGACCGTAATTCTTCCCCAGCGTCCAGCATTCGCAATGATCTCGGCTTCTCGCTCAATCTCTCTGGCGTTGAGGACCTCATGTGGCACGTTGTACTTTTTCAGCAAGTGGGACACTTGATGAGATTTTGCGATCGAACGTGTTCCGATCAAAATTGGGCGACCCGTCTGGTGAACTTCGATTGTGTCTTTCACGACATTTTCGAATTTGTCTTCTTCCGAGTAAAAGTACTTCGTGGGTAGATCATTTCGCATGGGTGGTTTGTTAGTGGGGATGACCGTCACACCCATGTGATAAATCTTCTTGAATTCTTTGCGTGAAGAAAAAGCCGTTCCTGTCATGCCTGCAATGTGGGGAAAACGACTCACGAAAGACTGCACCGTAATTTTCGCTTGTGTGTTGGTGTCCATCGTGATTTCAACGCCCTCTTTGGCTTCGATTGCCTGGTGAATACCACGGCTCCAGCGACGGCCTTCGGAAATTCGCCCGGTCGCTTCGTCGACGATTACAATCTCTCCGTCCCGAACGACGTAGTCACGATCGCGTTTGTAGTCGCGGTCAACCTGGATTGCTCGCTCGATGAAGTCGTACATTTCCAACAAGCCAATACCAGCGAGTTCGCTGGGCTTGCGGGTGTCTCGCACCAAAGCTGTGCCATCGGGTGAAAGGTCAACACGTCGCTTTTCTCGGTCGTACCAATAGTCCGTGGCTTCTTCAAACCGCACAACGGAATCGGCGGACCATTTGTAAAGCATGATTTGCTGTTCCTGCGTTGAAGCATCTTGCGCCGCAGAAATGATCAGTGGCGTTCGCGCGTCGTCGATGAGGATGCTGTCTGCCTCGTCAATCATCAAAAAGTGTGGTTCGCGATGGACAGGCTTTGAGGCCGCGGCTTCTGCGACTCCGCCCTTTGCACCACCGTACCAAAGATCTCGCTGCTTTTGCTCTCGCTCCATTGAGTGGTCTCGCAGGAAATCAAAACCAAACTCCTTCATCGTTCCATACGTAATGCTGCACTGATAAGCTGCTCGCCGTTGCTCACGTGACATTTCAGATTGAATGACTCCAATCGTCAGACCCAGCGAGTGGTAAACAGGTTGCATCCATTCAGCATCACGTTTAGCAAGGTAGTCATTGCTCGTTGCAAGCAAGGCACCCCGCCCGGCAAGCGCGTGAACAAACATCGGCAAGGTCGCCGTCAAGGTTTTGCCTTCACCCGTTCGCATCTCAGCAACGTTGCCCTGACACATTGCGTATCCGCCAATCAACTGAACATCGTAGTGCTGCATGCTCAATTGACGCTGAGCAGCGACTTGAACGAGTGCAAACCCACGTTCAATTAACGGGCTGACATCTTCCGTTTGGCGAGATGCGAATCCAAGATCCAGCGCTATGTTTGAAAGCGCAGCATCATCTAGCTGACTGTATTCTGCGGCGAGCGTCTTTATCTGCGAGATTGCCGAGCCAAATTTCACGAAGCAGCCAAACGTTATTAGAGTAAGAGAATCCGGATTGATGTAATCTAAAAAGAGCCCGCCGATTTGAGACACGCAATCGTCAAATAGCCGTAGAGCTCTCTCACTCTAATGTAATGGTTGACATTTGGGAAACGATCGCCATTGGGAAACGATCGACATTTAGTCAATAAAAAAACACGCTCGAATCGAGCGTGTCTGAGTTTAACGATTAAGTTGTTCCTGCGATCAAATCATGATCTGATTTAGCAGCCAAGTATGACACTGTTTGTGCCTGAGGCATTCACAACCAAATCGTTGATGTCGCCACTGACAATGTCAAAACAGTCGTCCGACAATTCGCCAAGTTCAATGTTCACACCGTTGAGGACAATTCCATTTTCAACCAGTGTGTCCGCGGTAGCTGCGTCACTAATGTCACCTGTTGAACTCAAGAAAAGTTGATCTGCGCTGTTGCTCGCTCCAAACAATTCAACACTGGAATCTAATTCGATGTCCGTGTTAAGAGTTGAGTTGAACGTTAGCTGGGAAGCGCTCACGGTGTCCGTCGCCGAACCACCAAGGCTGATTAATGAGCCAGTGACGCTGAGCAAGTTCGTGGCGGTCGTGCTGGCATTGTCGCCGTCGGTAAGCAAACCAGCCGCGACCAAAGTCATCGAGTCGGCCAAGCTTGTACCCGTCAAGTTGAGGTTGCTGTTTTCAGTAACGTTGACTGCGCCCGCTGAATTTAGTGTTACCGACCCAGCGTTGAATTCGTCGGTAGCAGTATCACCAAGCGTAATAAGTGAGCCTTGGATGTCGGCAACGCCCGTCACATTTAGTTTCGCTTCTGCCGCGTCTCTGATGCCGCCCGTTGATGTTAAATTCAATTCATTGGCCGTGCTTTCAAGTGTCAGATTCGTTGCACTGTTGACACTGATGGTTACTTCGCCGGGAGAATTGAATCGAATCGCGCCGAAGTTCATCGTGTCGTTTGTTTCTTCACCGAGCGTAATGTTCGCACCAGTGAATTCGGCAACCGTTGTTACATTGATTGTTGAGCCGTTACCAGTTGTCGAAGTGAAGATGTCCGTGATGTTGCCAGTCGATTCAATGATCGCATTGTTGGCAGAATTGGAACTTATGATATTCGTACTGCTGTTTTCGGACAGCTTAAACAGGGCTGCCGTGTTGAAGAGAATGGAGCCCGAATTGAAGGAATCATCGCTGGTGTCTCCAATGTCAACAGAATTGGCGTTGAAGATTGACAGCCGAGTCACGTTGAGTCCGGCGTCATCCGCGTCAGTTATCGAACCTGGTGTCACTAAATTCAGGCGATCCGCTGAGTTTTTGGAGTCAATCATGTGAATGTCTGACTCAGCATTCAGAAAGAAATCACCTGGCGTGTTGAAGTGCAATGCTCCAGTCCTGAATTCATCAGTTCCCGTATCGCCCAGCACAACACTTTGGGCTTCAAGACCTGTCACATTGGTGACGTTGATCGATGCTGAGCCTTCGTCGATCAAGTCACCACTTGAGAATAGAATCAACGAACTAGCCGTGTTGGCTCCGAAAACTTCGGTGGAGCTGTCTTCCCAAATCGAAGCGTGACCACCAGCATTAAAATTCAATTGTCCGGCATTGAAAGTGTCTGTGCCGTTCTCACCAATTCGAATGCGTGCTCCCGCATCAAATGTCGCTTGGTTTACAACTGAAATGTTTGTTGAGCGGCCGTCAAAAATTCCAGCCGGCGTTTGGACGGTCAAGTCGTCCGCGGTAATGTCCAAAAGAATGACCGTGTTTTCTTGGCTCAGGTTCACTGTGCCTGTAGTTGTCGCCTCAAATCGAGAGAACATGACGTTGTCCGCTACGTTTTCACCGAGCACGACGTTTGCTGCATTGAACCGTCCGTCTGTCGCGCTAATTGTTGAACCAGAAACATCTGAAACGTCGGCAACGGCTGTAACCAATAGGTCACCAGAACTGACAATCGTATCGAATCGAATGCTGTTGGCGTCGGCCAATGAAATATCGCGATCGGTTCCAGTCGTCGTCGCGTTAACATCGCCATTGAAATCGTTGGCTGCATTGTCAATCGCGATTGTGTTGTCGTTGGCAAGTAGCGTTGTCGTGCCACTGACCGAAACCCGACCATTCGTGCCGTCTGAAATTGAGCCTCCAGATCCACTCAAGGTCAAACTCAGGTCGCCCCCAAGATCATACTCGTTGGCGAATACGGCATCAGTAATATTTGATGCAGTAAGTGATTGCAAAAGTCCGCCATTGCCCGTCGAGTAGTTACCGTTAAAGGATGCGCTCTGTGAGCCAGTACCGACAATCACAATGTTGCGAAGTTCAGTAAATGCAATTGTTTGATCGTTAGGAAGCGCTGAATCTGTGTCTTCGCTACCATTGACTGAAATGTTGCCGTTTGAAATTCCAATGTCCGCAGTACTGGTAGGAGCGGATACGTTTACGGTCAAAGTTCCATCGCCGGCGTTGAAAGCGACGACCGTCGTTAGCACGCGTCGGTCCTCAAGCGTTTCATATTGAAACTTTCCATTTGAGCGACGATTGTTTTTACGGTTTGAGTTTCTTAGTGGTAATCGCATGTTGTTCTCCTGCGTCCTGCGCATTGGTTCCAATCGCGCGAACAAAAGTGGTGAGGAATAGGTGCCGGGGAATCAGCCAACCATTGGTAGCTCAGCGTTGAAAACGTGGCCTCAATGGCGACGGACTAGTTTTTGAAAACGAAATCTAGGTAAACTTCCAAGTTGCGAATCGTGATTCCGAAATGAGGTTGGAACGCCGATTGTTGAGCGTTTGTTTATCGAATCTTGGCGTCAATTGGCAATAGATGTTTGCGCTATGCGAATGCTAGCGTAACGTTGCGATTCAGTTTTCTCCGTGATAAGTGACTCAGGTTGGCTTGAGACCAGAACTGGAAATCTCTACGATGCGACGCCAATGAAGAAGTGGAGAAGTAGTTCAATGCTGAATTTCGATTTCAAAAAGAGCAGCCGAAAGTGCTTTGAAAGTGATCGAGAATTTCAGCCCAGCGAAGTCTTCTATTCTGCACTTGTCGAAGTCGACGACTCGACCGAGCGCAGAGACTATGGCGACGACCATTGGGAGGGACCGCCTGATGGATGTATTGGCTGGTGGAAGTCTCGTGTCCCCGAGAAAAAAGAAGGCAAAGTTTACTGGGCGCCGAAAAACGTTTTGCTCGCGTATTTTCAACACGTTCATGCCGATGCGAATTCTGCAGACGTTGCCTATGTGACGGCGTTGTTGCTTGTGCAGAAAAAGATCCTTTCGATCGGCGACAGTGAAGACGCTTCGATTTTGTTGGTTCACGACAGGCAAGCGAAAGAAACATTCGAAGTCAACGTTCCAGAAATCTCGCCAAAACGATTGACTGAAATACAAACAGAGCTTTCCGAACGATTGTTCATGGATCAGCCAATTGAAGAAGGCGAGTTTGAAGTCGAAGACTGATTTGCCGACGTCCAAACGTCCAACAGATGCGAACTCAAGGATGAGACCGTGACGCTTCAAAAATTCAAAACAACTTTCAGCAAACGTTTTCCATTAGGGGGAATTCGTAGCCGACGTGCGTTCTGTGTTGGTCTAACCATTTTGTTTTGTCTGATCATGTCTCGTCAATCTGAAGCCCAGTGGTTTCGAAATTTTGGCAAAGCAAAACAGGCTCCTGCCGCTGTCTTCAATTCGGTTCCTACGCAACAACAGGTCGTGAACTTGTTCCGATCCAGAGCAGACCAAGTAACACAATTGAGTGCCAACGTCGCAATCTCAATTCCTGGAGCACCGAAAATCAAAGGAACGTTGCAAGTCGAGTTTCCCAGTCGAATGCGAATGAAAGCCGGGTTCATGGGCATCACCGAAGCAGGTGTCGATGTAGGTTCCAACGAGAATCAGTTTTGGATTTGGTTGCGAGCTCCACTGCCAAAACAGCCGCCAGCGTTTTATCACGCGAATCATCAAGAGTACGCGCAAAGCGCAATGCGAAAGTCCATTCCACTCGACCCCAAATGGTTGGTCGAAGGCTTGGGTTTGATTCGAATCGAACCACATGAGGTTTATGATACGCCCAAACCGCTACAAGGTGGCTGGGTCAGATTCCATACACTCGAACAAACTGCCAGTGGGCAACAATGGCGTCAGGTCTTGATCAATGCTCGAACTGGATTGATTGCTCAACAAGCCATTTATGATGACGCAAAAAACATAATTGCTTACTCAAACTCAAGAGACTACAAAGTCCATTCAATCAACGGACGGCAAATTAGTCTGCCGGAAAAAATCGAGCTTTTCATGACGCAGCCTGGTGGCGAAGACATGAATTTGACAATCAGCCTGAGTTCAGTTTCATTGTCACCTTTGTATGGCGCCCCAGAAGAAATGTGGGGCATGCCGAACCCAGGCAAGACTGAGAAGATTAATCTCGCGAGAGTGTCCACAGCGAATCAAAACCAAATGCCGGCTCGTCCAGCAAATCGGCTGAATCAGCCTCAAGGCCGCGTTATTGGATTTTCGAGAAACTGACAATCGGTTTTTCTTGACTAAGACTCTTATCGAAGCAACGCCAAGATCTCTACCCATTAAGAAATTGAACGTTAGAACCAGTCCTGAAATCTTTGCCAAACTGCGTACCTTGACACTGATTTTCGAGAGCACTACGATTTTTCGTTATTGATGTCGTTTCACCGGGATTATTTCCGATACTACAAAGGCATCGTATTTTCGATTTGGCAACAATGGAACATGTGTGATCCGTTGAGCCTACTACCAGCAAGTCAGCCTAATTGGTTGAAATCAGGAGCAAATAAATGACACACGTTGTAGGAAAACCATGTGACGGCTGCCGTTACACAGATTGTGTTGTCGTTTGTCCCGTGGAGTGTTTCTACGAAGGCGAAACGATGCTTTACATCCATCCAGATGAGTGCATCGATTGCGAAGCCTGCGTTCCTGAGTGTCCGGTTGAAGCGATCTTTCACGAGGACGACTTGCCGGAAGAGATGAAAGAATTCGTCCAGATCAATGCTGATCAATCGGAAGCCTGCCCGAATATCACCGAGCGCAAAGAGCCGTTGAAAAAAGACGACTAAGCCAAGCTTCTGTCTCATGTGACTCGTAAGCGCCAGCCCCAGCCCTATGGCGTTTTCTTTAAAACGTTCCGGCTCCCTCCCACTGCAAACGGGAGGGGTATCGTCAAAATTGCGATCAGCATTTCGACGACGAAGGGTTCGATCAGTTAGGTCGAAAAAGGGCAGCAATTTCCCTCCCCTCGTTGATACGCTGAACGCGGATCAACTGCGACCCTCCCACTTTCAGTGAGAGGGTAGTCCGTTCGCCAATTAGGCTCGCGCGATTGCTCTTTGCGGTGAAGCGAACTATCTACCTCGCCGACGAGTAGTCTGGCCCATTAGCTGGCTTGGCGATCCTCCGAATACCAAAGCGAACGAAGTCTCAAACGGCTGACCTTCTTTCAGCCGACTCATCAGCTTGTTGTACGCTCCTGAATTGGAGCGGAGCCGTTTGATAAACAAGTAGCTAACCAAAGCAGCCCTGTCCGAAGGCATTTTGTTGGAGACGAAATCATCTGGTCGACTCATGCTCGCCATCGCGGCCTCTGCCCGGTCATCAAGTGATTTCATTTCATCTTCTTTCGACAGAATTTTCTTCGCTGTCCAAAGCCCTACTCCATCGGCAAACCAACGCGGAACGTCTGGCGCAAGATTGGCCGCATACAGGGCAGCCAATTGATATGCCAAAGAGACCTGGATGTCTTCCGCCTTCTGGTTACGAGTCATTAACACCGTTGCGTAAGCGTCGATGGTCGTGTAGCCCCAGTGTCCCGAGATTTCTTTTGGGAAGTCTCGTTGTTCAACCATTTTGCCAAATTCGCTGAAGTCGTATCGCTTGTCGAACACAAAAACTGAAACGTTTCCTTTGACAAACGGTTTGTCTGAGTCGGCTCGCAGCGCCGAGGCAATTTTTGGTTTAAGCTTTTCACACAGGCGCGACACGTCGGTTAAGCGACTTTCGTCCGTTGATCCTGTCACCAAAAAGTTTTTACTCGGAATCGTTTCGCTATCGACGCCATCCATAACGAACTTCCAAGTTCGATTGGCATTTTTGGCGCGGTCGGCAATCAGGTCATCGTGGGACTGCGAGTCAGCTTTAACCTTGGCCGCAACGGTCGCGATCGGAAGGCGAATGACGCCTCCATCGAAAGCCGCTCCTTCATCAATCCATTTGGCAACAATCTCGATCAGTTTGTCATCCAGTTTCCCGCTTGGCGGCATTACGTCGACACCATCACCACGTAGACGCATGACGATCGGACTCTGTTTGGAGTCACCAGATGCAATGGGCGTGCCCTCGTCTCCACCTCTCAAGAGATCGCGGAAATTTGCCATGCTGAAGTTTCCACGCGGATTGTTGTTGATGTGGCACTGGGCGCAGTTTTGCAACAGAATTGGCGCGACATCGAGTCCGAAAGAGACCGTTTCCTTACCAGTTGGAACTTTCGCGACAACCTCGCGACGATTTCGAGGCGGTGGAGTTGTCGTCACGAATTCGTTTAGACCTTGTTTAACATTTTCGCCATCGAACTTGGCACCCTGCTTCATCCACGCACGCAGAATTTTCAGTTCGGCTTCGTCAACTTTGAGGCCACCTTTTGGCATCTCGCCACTTTCAATGACCTGGATTAGCCTCGCATCGTCCGGCATTCCATACGCCAGCATCGTGCTTTGGTCGAGTGCTTCAAAAGTTGCCGCACTAAAGTCGCCTCGATTCCGACTGACGTGGCAATTGCCACATTTTGCAACAAGGATCGGGGCGACTGATTTCGTGAAGCTAACCATCTCGCCGTCTCCCGTCGTCGGCTGCGGAAGTGGCTTCAGCTCATTCAGTTTTTGTCCCGCTTCGGTAAGAAGCTTGTGTGCGTTGGCAAGCCGTTCATATTCCGGCTTAATCAATTCCAGCAATTCAGGAGACGCTTCGTTCGAAAGGAATTCGACTTGGAGAATCGCTTTGTTGATGTAGGAGCCAGCGCCTTCCAGTTTTTTTGACTTGAACTGTTTGCCCGCTCGATCAATGTTCGTCTTGATCTGCTTGACCGACTGTTTTTGTTTGGCGGTGATGTCTTGGGCAAGCGAAATATTTGGTGCGAGGCAAGTGACGGTCGCGAAGCAAATCGCGAATAGGAAACAAATTCCAATTTGTCCTTTAGATAACCAACTCGTAATAGCAACCATTGGTTCTCGATCTTTGTCGGTTTCAGATTTGGAAATGAAGCGTTCGTTAGAAATCAAAACGTTCGGGTAACTCTATTTGATTGAGTAAATCGCAATCGCAAGCGCACCGAATAAGATGGCTGCCATGACTGCGATCGTCACAGGTATTATCCATTTCGGCGGCGGTTTGCGTCTTCGTCTTGGGGCGGGAAGCGTTTTAGTTTGAGAATCGGAGGGGCCGTTTTTCTTGGAAGACCCGCGGCTCGAATTTTTGCTTGAGAGACTGCCAACATCGATGGAGAATTCGTCGATCGGATTGGTTGGTTTGATCTTTTTAGCCAATTCTTTCTTTTCTGGCGTCGACGAATCAGGTTTGGCTTCCACTCGAGCGATGTTGGACAATACTCCAGATTCGATCAGGGCCAGTAACTCGACTTTTACTTCGTCGCAGGTTTGAATTCGCTCGTCAGCGTCTTTCCTCATCATGCGCTGGCAAAGTTCAACCAATTCATTCGGACACTCAGGGCGGCTCTCACGAATGTCAGCCGGCTCTTTCGTTTGGTGCATAGCAATTCGCTGCGCCAACGTTCCCTTGGGGAATGGCGGGTGGCCAGTTAGCAAGTAGTAGAGTGTGCAACCAAGACTGTAGATGTCCGCTCGATGGTCAACTTCGTGACTGTTGACGGCTTGTTCGGGCGAAAGGTAGTCCGCCGTTCCCATGACTTTTTCGTTGTACAAAACGGTCAATGATTCAGAGTCATCTTGATTGACGAGCGCCAGTCCAAGGTCAAGAATCTTAACATCGCCTTCAGTTGTCTTGAGCAAGTTTGCAGGTTTGATGTCACGATGAACCAAATCGCGCTCGTGGGCGTGCTTCAATCCCTCGGCGGCTTGCGCGGTGTACTTTGCGGCGTCAGGGAATTCCAATGGTCCCTTTGCGGTAACCATTTCATAAAGATCTTCGCCCTTCACGTACTCCATCACCATATAGTGCGTGCCAGACTCTTCGCAGATATCGTAGATGCGTACGACATTGGGGTGGTTGAGGCTGGCAGCCGCGCGGGCCTCTAGATAAAACCGATCAAGGTAACTTTTGTCTGCAACTTTCTTTCGTGGCAGGACTTTGATTGCACGAAGCTGATCTGAGATTTTGTGTTTAGCAAGGTAGACACTGCTCATTCCACCAGAGCCAAGATGACCAAGCAGTTTGTACTTGCCAAGAAAAAAGCCCTTGTACTTTCCGGCCAACAGTTTGTCGGTGTGCCACTGCGTGATCAAGCCCGAGTCGATCAAGTGTCCCGCAAGCTCGGTAATGTTTACCGTCCGTCCAACGGCCTTGCTGGAAAGTTTTGACAGTTCTTCTTTCAGTCGGTTTTCCGCCACAATGCCGCTGCGTTCAAGCAGTTTGAGAAAGCTTTTGGCACTCGGTTCCGACATGAAAATAAAGCCCTAATGTTTCTGCATCTGATCCGGTTGAGGTTTGATCTCTCAGATCAAACGATTGCTTGTGGCCCAATTGGTCCAGGGCAATTTAACTGATACTCTAAGTTTAGTATCCCGTCCGCAAAATCCTAGCGACCAAAGAGACTGAGTTTCTGCGCTAGAATGCAGATGTGCCGATTATAACAGGCGTTTTTGTTTCCGGCTTGCCTTGAATTCTGGAGTTCCAATTTTGAACCAGCTCGGTCTCTTTGCAAAATTTTGGCAACCAGGAATGGTAAAAACAAGGCTGGCGGCTTCCATCGGCGACGTGGCTTCTTGCAATCTTTATCAAAGTTTCGTGTCACACCTTCTTAAGCAACTTTCGAACTCGGCAGATGAACGGGCAGTCGTATTCACCCCGACCGAGCGTGAAGCCGATTTTCGCGAGGCGATTCATTCGGATTGGAATCTGATTCCCCAGCTATCAGGCGATCTGGGCTTTCGGATGAAATCGTATTTCGCACAGCAATTCGATTCGGCCAACGCTGATCAGATCAAAAGAGTCGTTGTGATAGGGGCCGATTGTCCACAACTCGGACCTGATCTTGTCGAGTTGGCTTTTAAAAAACTTGATGAGGCACCTGTTGTGATTGGGCCAAGTTCGGACGGCGGTTACTACTTGATTGCCATGCGAGATAGGTGTTTTGAAGTTTTTGAAGATGTTCAATGGAGTACGGGAACCGTCTTGGAAAGCACCATTGCGAAACTGGAAAGCCAGAGTGTCGCCTACCAATTGCTTCCCGAGTTAACCGATGTTGACGAACTTGAAAGCCTGGTTGCGCTTGAGGCCAGCCTGTCGGATGCACGCGCCCTGAACTCCAATCACGGAATCAGAACTAGTGAGGCAACCCTGCTGCAGCTTATTCGAAAAACGATTTCCGACTATGAGTTGACTCAAGGCGACAGAAGTCTTGGCACATCGGAGCTTTCATGAGTTCATCGACGCAATTAAGTGTTGTCGTGGTCGGAGGCGGAATTGTCGGTCTTTCGATCGCATACGAGTTGGCAAAGCGCGGTCTCACAGTAACGGTTCTTGAAAAAGAACAGTTTGGCAAACAGGCTTCGTGGGCTGGCGCCGGAATCATCACTCCTGCGAATGCAAAAACAGCGATTCATCCTCTTGAACAACTCGAAGCGCTCAGCCATTCACTTCATGAGGTTTGGTCAGCAGAACTGAAGAGCCAAACGGAAATTGACAATGGATTTAGAAAGTGTGGCGGCCTGTACGTCGCGCGTACTGGTGGTGAAGTCGCGGCAATTACTGGTTTGATGGGAGAATGGGCTGAACGTGAAATTGAGTTTTCGGAATTGAGTCTTGATCAAAGAACGAATGATGTTCGATTTAGAATTCTAGGTGACGTTCCAGTCATGAAGGCGATTTGGGTTCCGGGTGAATCTGTTTTTGACAATCGCCTTCATCTGCAATCGCTCGTGTCAGCCTGTCAGCGACTTGGCGTTCAGATGCGTGATGAGCTTGGTGAAGTCAATCTCAAACTTAAAGGCGATCTTGTCGTGTCGGCGAGCTCAGATTCCGAAACATTCGAAGCCGATAGTTTTGTCGTTGCTGCAGGTCCTTGGTCTCAACAAATCGTCGACCCCGATCTTGGACAGCTTCCAATGCAGCCTGTTCGAGGTCAAATTGCTCTCTACAAATGTGGAAACGCAACTAACTCAGTCGGAACAACTCCTAGAGAGTGGCCAATCCTCAATGAAGGGTCACGCTATCTTGTTCCTCGTTCCGATGGACGCGTCATCGCAGGAGCGACCATTGAGGAAGTTGGTTTTGATTGCCAGACGACGGCGAATGAAATTGCCGATCTTCGAAATTGGGCCGAAGAAATTTCAACTCATCTGACTGAATCAACTTTTGTCGAGTCATGGGCCGGGATTCGCCCAGGGACTTATGATGGGTTTCCTTACATCGGACCCATGGCGGCATTCGCCAACGTCTTTATTGCCGCAGGTCATTTCAAGAGCGGCCTTCATCTCTCAACGGGAACTGCCGTCGCAATTGCTGACTTGGTTGAAAACAAACCGCCTGAGATCGACTTAATTCCTTTCGCACCAGCACGCGCTTCAACTCTGCAGCAGCGAGATTAATCAATGCTCAATTCGGTTGAGTCATTTGAACTGAGATCAAGTGAACGGGCGAATTTGAATTGTTGAGAACCGAAAATGTCGGTTCGGCAGCTTTTCTGCCTGGATTCTCCAACAACCGACTTTCAAGTTCGTTGATAATCTCTAAAACCAAATCTTCTTGAGCACGAACAATCAGCCAGGCACCGCCCTGCTCTTTCACCAATTCAATTTGCTTTTCGTTGAAATGTGGCACTCCTAAAGTTGGGCAAGCCTGGATTAAACATTCCAAGTTTTCAATCTGATCGATGCCGCCGAGGGGAAACAAAAGGTATTCTTGAAAGCTCAATTCCGAGTTGGCAAACGCGGCACTGTCTTCGATCACATTCGCGAATAAGAAAACTGGCTGTGCCGATTTCGCATCGTTCAAATTGATTTCCGTTATCGGAGTTTTCCAATCCTCAATTCTCATTTGAGTGATCGTCCCCTGCGTCACCAATTCGCTTGCCAAAGGGTTCAAAGCACAAGCTCCAGCAAAAATGCAAATCGCCAGCGCCGCTCGATTCCAACTAGATGCCAGTTGCCCGATGCAAAGCCCAGCGAAAATCGGAAAGGCAGAGGCCCCAACCAGCGTGTACCTGCCCAACGCCAGCGGAGCAACTTTAAAACAATGAAGCATGGCGACCAGCAAGAACGGAATGATCGCCCACAAGAATACAAAGCCCAGACGTGAGTCGAAAACGCGAGAAGGCAGGTTTTCTGAGATCGACTCCGATGCACTCGTTCGGCGAATGTCGTTAGCGATTGCCAAGTAAATCGTTGGAATCAAAATGAGCGTAGTCATCCCAATCCAGCCATCGCTCAAAAGCCCAAGCAAAGAAGAAACTGACTCCCAATTCTCCTTGCGATCAAGGATCATTGACGTCTGGCTAAACAAAGGCAGAATCGCGAAGAGCGTAACTGCTCCAGTCGACAGGAATCGAAAGCATGGAATACGTGGTGCAGATTTTTTCAATCGCCACATCATTAGAAGCAAAAGAAAAAGTGCTTCCGCTGCCATCAACCAAATCGAAGTCAAGTGAGTGTAAATCAGCGCGACCGATGCGACTGCCAATCCCCAAAAAGGTAACAAGGAATCGCGATTTTCCAAGCGGCCATTGAGCGCTTTCGCACCAGAGGCCCAAATGATCCGCGCGAACAAGAGGACTTGGATCACCCCAAGAAATTGAACCAATGCATAAGGTCGAGCTTCGCTACCATAAAACACGAATTGGCTATCGATGGCCATCAGCAGAGCGACGATCGTTGAGGCAACGGTAGAACTAGTCCAACGCCAGGTTAGCCAACTGGCCACAACCAACGTTCCTATGCTTGCCAGAATTGAAATCAGGCGGAGCGTTAGCTCAGAGTGCCCCAGCCAATTGATCGAGGCTTTCGTCAGGCAGAAAAAGATTGGTTGCTGATTGCCCAGTCTCGCACGATTGGAAACGTCCGCAAACGTTCCGTTGACGGTCCAACTTGTGTGTAGTTCATCGAGCCAAAGTTGCTCGGCGCTCGAAATTTGAAAACGGAGAAATCCGGCGAGCAACGCAATCGCGGTTATCATCAGCCAGAAAAAGTTGCAACGAATGAAGTTCACGTATGGATCCAAAGAGAGCCGAAATCGACGGCAAGCCAGAACCCTTCAGTGTAGCTGAAAACTTTCAACTCAATTTTTTTGAGGTTGCAGATTTCGACAGGGAAACTGCAAAGTCGCTTTCGAAGTCCAGCCGCGAATAGAATTAGTGGGTGACTCTTGCCGAGAGTTACCAAGCCGATGAGCAGACTCGTTTATCGATTAAATGCTTGCTGAAATTGGGTCTTGCGTGATTCTTGGAAACTTCCGGCAGAAGTTACCCACCAAAAAGTGTCACAACAATCAACGAAAGTCGAATTTAGATTCGACTTTGCAGTTCT
>CAYMFZ010000006.1:0-3009 GCA_964389585.1 uncultured Pirellulaceae bacterium
GCGAATGGTCATTAAGTGATCAAAGATCAGGAAAACCGCCGTAATTGAAAGGGCCAAGAGGATCAAGATCATGATCGCGCCGACGATCCCACCGGAGAACAAGATAGAAATGAATCCCGCGGGTGCTTTATCAGCAGTCGGTAAATCTTCGGGAGCTTGTTGACCGAACGCAACCGTGGCCCAGCCAATGTTGCACACGAGAAACGCTACCATCGCAATGACCAGTCTTGAAGTTGCCAGTTTCGAAATGGCTTTGCAAACCCAGGTGGTCGAATTCTGCAAACGTGGCTTCATACTTAATCCAAATTAAATGTTGACCGTCGATTATCACCGGTCCTGATTACTCTGGCGTTGGTTTCTATGTCAGCGCAATCATTGAGTCGCTTGTTTCGCCCAAACCGTTTCTGGGTGATTGGTTATCAGTTCCTTCAGGATCGACTGAGCTTTTTCTTCGTCACCCTTATTGTGCAGCAAACCAGCCACTCGATACAACGCCGCTGCCGCGAGCGATCTTTGGTCAGGGTAATTGATTGGCAATCGCATCAAGTTGACCATCGCACGATCGACTTGTCCTGCTCGGGATTGAGATTCAGCCAAGACCAAATAGGGGCCGGCTCTGACTTCGCGCGGCATTTGAGTCACGATTGAACTCCAGACATCGATCTGTCTTTCGTTGACGCCAACGCGAACTCGCCAAAGTTGAGCCGTCGCCAAAGTCTGAACGGTCGGATCAATATCATTTGAAAGTTCTTCCAGAACCTTCAGCGCCGCCGATTTTTTCGTGCCGCCCAGCAACCAACTGGCACCGATCAATTGAGTTAGTGGCTCGTTTGACTCGACAAATTCACTCGCTTGTGAATCCAAACCATTGATTGAGTTGGTCCATGGTAGCGGAGCGAGATAGGCGAATCGAGTTTGTGGGTCTTCGCGAACAATTTTCAAAAACTGATCGATGGCGGCGGCTGGATTCTCGATCGACATTAACGGATCGATCATTTTGGAACGGATGATTCGTCTTGCCCAGGGTCTTTTTTCTGCCTCGAGCGCACTTCGAAATCGCTCGAGAGCTAACTGGGGTCTGCCTGCCCGAAGTTCGCCCAAGCCGGCGAGATACTCAGAGCCCCAGTTGGTTTGCAATTCAACGATGTCGGCATTGTCAATTTCAATCTCGCGCTCATTGGAACTGAGCGTCAGAGAAAGCCCTTGCCACTCGACAACCACCCCTTTGCGTTTGATCGTGCCTTCGGCACTTTTTCGCTTGGTGACAACAACATCCTGAGCGTTGATCGTTCTCGCGAACATTGGAGTCAGCAACGCGAATGCCCAGAAAACCGAAACCGCAAGAATCAGACGCGGGTTTAAGTGCCGACGGGTCGCTGCATGGTTCAAGATGAAACCGTCGTTAATATCACGATCGCAGAAGCGTTCTGTAAGATTGATTTGAAAGTTAATTGTAGTTTGCGTCATTCATTTGACATTCAAGCGAACCAGCCTTGCCGCGTCATTTTAGGTGGCTTGAAAACTTCGGTCAATGTTGAACAACGACCCAAACAAGGACTACAAATATTGGTGCCATTGATACCCGTCGGGCAGGTTTCGATCCGCGGCAAATTCCAAATGCAAGATTCTTCGATGCTGGTCGGTGTTTGGATCAGAGCTGCCGCTGGCGTGTGAAAGCATCGGTCGCATTGCCAACACGTCTCCTGAGTTGACCAAAATTTTCTCGACTTTGTGATTCTCATCAGGCCGCTTTCCGTTTGCGTGTGATCCAACGGCGACTTCAAGTGGGCCATTGGACTCGGTGACTTGATCGAGATGAATTCGAAGCGTCAACATGCGGCTGAGAATTGACTCAGGTGCTTCAACGTGAGCGACACCGCTCTTAGTTGTGGGCTTACTGAATTCAGTTGTTGGAATCGTATTGTCTTTGACCGCAATCGTCAGGTCTTTGTGCCAAGGCAACGACCACGTTCGTTCGGGGTGCTTGTCAAAGTACAAACCACGCACGAGGCCGTAGTCCTCACCGAGAACGTCTTTCAAAACCGAAGTCAAAGAATCAATACGCGAAATGTCACAACAGCTAGGCAGAGCGGAAAGAATATTGCGCGCGGCGTAAACGGCGCCCTGTCGATTCTTGATCGTGGCTTGGTCAGTCAAAAAGAGAGCATCCAAAGCCTCGATCCAACGAGTGATCTGATCAGATTCGAGAACGTTCTTGATGATCGCAAATCCGGTGTCTTGAAGTTCGGATTGGTAGTTGGTGGTCATTCGCAGTGCTCGGTTTTCGTTGGCCAAATTGGTTTGTGACACGTTAGGTCACAGATTTAAAGGATGGGCAATTTGGCGTTTTCCGGCAAGCCGTTTTGATAGCAAAAACAAGTTTGATTCTGGCCAATCGAACTATTTCGCAAGTTTCTTTTTCGCCAGGACCAGACGTGTCACGGGTAGACCCAATATTGGTTTCAGACAGAGACAACTTGCTCACCGATTGTAAGCCAACGGAGTCGAAAATGATTAAGCCACTTAACAGCCCACAACTTTCAGCCGCCAAGCCACGTACGGGGCTTCAGAGTATCGGCGAATTGCTGCCACGCTTGATTCGGACTTATGAGCTGCAAGCTGAGTTAATGCAACGTCGTGAAGAGAATGCTCGGCGCGAATCAGAAACCAATCGAATGGAAGCCCAACGAGAGGCTGTCCTTCCAATGCCAAGCGTTGCAATGGAGACCGAGCAGGCAACTTTCGCGTGGTACGACGAATCTGGAGTTTAGAAATTAGAGCCTATCCCAAAACTTGTGAACCTTTGGCGCCCGCCTCGGGCCGGCGAGTTTGGATGGCTTATCTTGCTGGTTGTTCCGGCCCGAGGTTAGCGCCTACGGCTCACTATAGCTATTGGATAGACTCTTAGTTTTAGAACCTAAAGAACCGAAAAGTCGATTCGAATCGATCGGTTTCTGCTTTTTGACTAGAGGACATTTCAAAACCTAAAATCGTGCGATCATCGTAGTG
>CAYMFZ010000006.1:3019-4108 GCA_964389585.1 uncultured Pirellulaceae bacterium
AAAGCGAGTTGGGACTTCTGGCGAAGTCCACTACAGGTTTTGAAATACCCTCTACTTCTGTTTCGCAAACTTCTGTCGCATTTCCGCGACCTCTGCCGAATATAGTTTCTTTCGCTTCTTCGTGTATGACCACCAAACTTGCGGCCGGTTGCCGTTCATGAAATCCACGGTCGCCATGTACGTATCCAGCACACACGGATCGTGAAAGATTTCGTCGATCACACAAATTCTCTGATAAAGATCAAGCGGATCTTGGCCGATCAATTGCTGTGGACTCTCCAGTCCCAATCGCTGGAAGTCTCCAGCCATCGCCGATCCAATGTTAACGATCTGTTCAAATTTTTTGATTGATTGGCGGTCTGTTGATTGGGTTGCTTTCCTTGGCATGCTGTACGACTCGTCGATGTGGCCTAAGAATTGAATTCAGATTTATCGTAACTTACGTCGACGACTGACGAAACGAAATTCCGCAGCTTCTTGATGTCGTGCTTCGATTGCATGTCTTAAAAGCCACTCGGTGATTGTGCAGCTCAATTCGATCGTCAATGCGTATCCAAAAACTCAACCAACGCCGCGTTGAAGGCCACCGGATTTTCAAGCGGAGCAAGATGGCCAGCGTTCTTGATCTCAACATAGACCGAGCCAGGAACAGCAGAAGCGTTGTCCTGCATTTCGCTGGGCGGCGTGATCACGTCGTGCTCACCGACGACAAACAAAGTCGGAATGTTGATTTCGCTCAACCACGGCGTCGCATCGGTCCGCACTGACATCGCAAGATGACCTTGAGCGATTGATTCTGGATCGCTGCGAGCAATCATCTGTCGAACGGATTCGGTTAGACCACGCGCTTGAGGTTGTTCGTGTTGACAAACCAACTTTTCGATCATTGCTTCGGCCACGGGATCGCTACCCGTTCTTCGGACAGATTGGGCCGCGACACTTCTCGCCCGAGCAACTTCATCTGAGTCATTGGCCGCGCGCGTGTCGCATGCGATTAAATGAGAAATGCGATCACGGTGGCGTTTCCAAAATTGCCAACCGATATAGCCACCCATCGATAGCCCACAGAATGCGACAGGATCCGAGACC
>CAYMFZ010000006.1:4118-5791 GCA_964389585.1 uncultured Pirellulaceae bacterium
CAAGCAAATCGGCAATATCATCTGCAAATCCGTCAATGCTCAACTGGCCATCAGGGCGATTGCTTTCTCCAAATCCTGCCAGATCCGGAACGATGATTCTGAAACGATTAGCCAACTCAAACTGCAAACGCCAAAAAGTATGGTCCAGCGGAAAGCCATGAATGAACAGGATCGTTTGCCCTTCACCCTCATCAACAACATTGAGCGTGCGATCTGATAGAGCGCTACGAGCACTACGGATTGGGACTTGTTTCGGATTCATTGATTGAGTCCTGGTCGAGTGATTGTTCAAGCAGGCTCTGCTACCAGACGCCAGTCATTCGCAAAATCCAATTTAACATCAAGATCACGACGACAAGAATCGGCACAAAATAGATTCCTGGCAGGTCGATCGGGCGACCACTGCGCCTCAATCGCCAAATTTGAAGTGCATGCCAAGGAATTTGAATCGCGACAAACAGGTAGACAACGATGCTCGCACGATTGAGTTCCCAAGCCCGAGCAAGGTTCCCATGGCTAATGGAAATAAAAGATCGTGTCAGCCCACAACCAGGGCAGTCGATTCCAAAAACTCTTTTGCTGGAACAAGTCTCCGGCATCGCATTTTGAAAACCAGGCAGAAAGACCGATTTAGCGCCTTCTGAACGCATCAAGAAAGACATCAATAAAACCGCTGCGGCCATCGCAAAAAAGATTTTGTGAAGCGTCAGTTCGCTCTTAATGAACTCAGGCGGCAGCGCGCGAAGCGAGCGAGAAACGGGCTCAGTCGACGGTTGCGATTGATTGACGGATTCTGTGCTCAAAGGATATTCGCTTAGTGGATCTAAAACGTGAGACTAGATTGTAACATTTTCTGGCGACGCAATCTTTCATTGGGCTAATGATCTCTCCAAAACCTAGGAGCGAACAAAACCAGGATTGGGAAAATCTCCAATCTACCAAGCATCATCAGCCAGATAAAAAGTGATTTTGTGACAAAGCTGAAATTCGAATAATTTTGCGTGGCTCCAACTACACCCAGTCCCGGGCCGATATTGTTCAGCGTCGAAGTCACCGCACTCGCCGAATCAATTAGTTTGTTGCTTGGGTCCACGCCCCATGTGACATCCGGTTCAAAAGTCATCACAAACAAGAATCCAAAAACAAACAGCATACCGATCAGACAAAAGTAAACCAGAATCGAATGACGCAAGGTTTGGTCATCCGTTGCTTTTCCACCCAACTTCAAAAGGCGAACTTCCTTGGGCTTGAACGAGCCCTCGACTTCCATTCGCAGAATCTTCACGAACAAGATATGCCGAATGACTTTCATGCCACCCCCTGTGCTTCCCGCACATCCACCAACAAACATCAGCATCAACAACAAGGCTCGGCCAAAGCTATTCCACTGATCGAAGTCCGCAGTCCCGTAGCCAGTCGTAGTTAAAATCGAAACGACTTGAAACAATCCATTTCGAAAACTACTTTCCCAAGTCGCAAAATCCCCATCGCCGGCTCGCATTCCAAAAAACATGATCGCCGCAGTCGCGACCATGATGATTAATCCATAAGTTCGAAACTCAATGTCTTTGAACAACCGTAACGGATTGCCGACAAGCACGAGGAACAGCAAAGTAAAATTCGCTCCCGCCAAAATCATAAACAGGATGACGACATACTCGATCGCCTGTCCG
>CAYMFZ010000006.1:5801-9491 GCA_964389585.1 uncultured Pirellulaceae bacterium
CTCGCGTTGTAGGTGCTGTATCCTCCAGTGTCCATCGTGGCGAACGAGTGGCAAATCGCATCGAACAACGACATGCCGAGCAGTTTCAAGATCAACGCAAGGACCACGTTCAAACCAACATACATGGCTGCGAACAACCAAGCCGTATGCTGCATTCGCGCGTTGGAGCTCTCTTGCGTTGGGCCGGGCATCTCAGCGCGCATCAGTGCTTTTCCGGCGGAGCCTTGGCCGAGAAGTACAACAAACAAAACGATAATTCCCAGCCCGCCGAGAAAATGTGTGCTTGCCCTCCAAAACAAAATGCAGTGGGGCACGAGGTGCGGATCTTCCAAATCACAAAGGACGGTCGCGCCCGTGGTGCTAAATCCGGATTGGGCTTCGAACATCGAGTCAACTAACCCCATGCGGACCCAGTTAAGTCGATAATTGGACGCGCGGTCGGCGGGGGCGTCTCGGTCTTCACCAGGCGCGGCGAGCCACTTTGACCAAGGATAAGTTTCCTTGAGTTTTGAAAAGATCTCGGGCGCCTCGGCAAGTCCGGTTTGCAAGACAAGCGTTCGACGCGAGATTCCTCTGGCACTTGCGTCCGAGACAGCACCGATGACCTTCAGTTCATCTTCGGTGACTGGATCAGACTCTTCCCAAGAACTCCAAAACTTCCAGCGAGATGATGCGACAAGAACCGTTGGTGAATTTTCAAATGTCCTGATGGATGGGCCACGGGATGTGCCACTGAAAATGTAGGGCAGGGCACCTAGCAACGTTGCCAGAACCCAACTGAGCCCAACAACCGCCATGGCCTCCTTGCGGTAGATTTTAGATTCTCCGCCGCGACCATACCAAAACATTAAACCGCCCAGAGTCCAGCAAATAATCGCGCTGTAAATCAAACCCCAGACGCCGTTTGTTTCGGGACGATTGGTGCTGAGAACCTGCAATGGATCGGTATGTTTGCCGATGCTTGGATCTGCCCAGATTAGGCTGAACAGCATGAAGCAACCAATTAGCAACGACAAAATGCCAAGTAGTTTTGAGAGAACGCGAAAATTCATTTGCTAATCTGCATTCTTCTCAAGTAGTTTCGGAGCATCATCGACTTCTACGAGGCCACGGTTATAAGCCCACTTGGCTCCAATCAATATTGCGATTGGAAAAGCGATCATGTACGCCAGCGTCATCGACTTTTTAAGCGGCGGATCGGCCAATGCCATTTGCAGGAAATAGATGAACAACAAGACGGCAAGAAACACGGCGTGCGGAAAATGCGCGAAGGGAGCAGTCTTAATGACCAGCCAACCAACCCCCATGCACGCGATCGAAGTCAACGCAATCATCGAAAGAAACATCGTGCGCGAAATCGCTGTTTCGGGATTGTTCTCCATGATGGCTTCTTGGGTTTGTTTATCGAGATCGAAAAACTCAACAAACTCAGGAAAGAATCCGTAGCCCAATCCGATCATAATCGCGACGAAGCACATCAAGCACAGTACGTAGCCCGATGCGACCGTCAGAAAACTTCGCAGCAACATGAAGGGAGGGATTGATTGAAAAGACATACAGATTCGCCAACGGGAAATCCGTATTCTATTGCCGGACGTCGACCACTAGAAGATGTCAATTGAATCGCGGCTCGGTTTTCCAAACGTTTTTACGTTGGGATTTCGGTGGAGACGTAGAAACCGAACGTGTGCGAGGCCGGAGATCGGCCGAACCCCGTCTAGTAATCCATCTTTGATTGGTTGCGCGAAGATAAGCGGTGCGAAAGCCTGAAGCGTAAATCACTTCGTTTGAGTCTGTTGAACAGCTTCGGCAACGTTGATGGGTGACAAAGTCTGGCGCTGAAAAACAAGCGTTGCATCGCAGCCTTGAAGGATTTCACTGACCGGCACGTCAACGACAAATTTTCCGTCTTCAATAAACTGGTAGTCAAAACGACCGGTCGCCGTCGTACCATCAGATAAAATTTCTTTTGTTTCGATCAACAGACCATCATCTCGAGACTCAACAACATTCCAAGTCCCGGTTGATCCATCTCGTAAAAGTCGCCCGTCAACTGAAACCATCTCAAGATCATTTTCAACCGACCCATCTTCGTTGTATTGAATGGCCATCGTCGTACTCAAGAAACTTTTGGCCTGAGCCTTTGCTCCATCTCGTTGGCCGGCCGCAAGTTGTTCAAGCCGTCCCTGCAATTTGGCTTCGTCGATCGATGCAGTACCAAGCCAGACACCGACCAACCGATCCTGTTTCGGGGCGACGGTTTGAGGCGGCGTTTGATTCGAAGCTTGCGAGTCGTCGCCGTTGGATTCTTCCTTGGCACAACCAGTTGCCAACGCCAGGCACGCAATGCCCATCAACAAGCTCGTCGCGAGAACACGGCTACCAATCAACTGAACGAACTTTTCAATGCAACGATCGCAACAATTCAACATAGACACGGCAAATTCCTTTTCACCATCAACGTTATAGTTAAGATATCAACTCAGCCGAAAAACGACTCAGCCTTTAGCGTTTCAATTCGCCTGCTTTTTACGAACAAATTTCAGCTTCATTTTGGTGCCAGCCATATTGGGTGGAATCAGTTTGATCGTGTCTTCGTCGACAAACGTAACCTTGTGATTCGAAGCTTGATCCATGAGAACGCAGGCCAGTTTCATTTCACCAGAAGCCTCATCAAACGATTCGAAATTCCAAGTGCCTTCTTTGGATTGGCTGACCGCGCCAATGTTGGTATTCGTCGCAAGGATCCCATTGCTCTGAAACGTAATCGACATTTTGGAAGAGGCGGAATCAACCGACTTGGACAAAGATTGCTCATCTTTCAAATCCGCATTCGATTCGACCTTCCTGTAGATACTATCGGCTTGTTCAATCTCCCAAGTCCCAATGATTTTTCCGCGATTTGCATCGCCACAGCCAATAAGCGTGCAAGCAATTAGGCCGATAGCAACGTGAATGAAAAATCGAGAGTGTTGAAATCGAAACGGCAGAGAGTTCATTTTCGTGACGGCCTGTTGGTGAAGTGTGGGAAAGTTTGTCAATTGTAAGGTTTTTTTTGATTAGTGAAGGCTTGCTGGACGATAAATCAAACGTACATCTAGTGCGTTCAGTTTTCGCGAGGGGCAGTGATGGTCCGATTTAGTTTTTTGATTTGTTGTTTTGCAGTTTCACTGATGTCGATCGGTTGTTGCGCTCCCATGGGGCCTGGCTGCGGTATGGGGTGCAGTGACTGTGATGGCTACGGAAGCGGCAGCACGATAACGCAGGGCCCGTTAGACGGTCTTCGTCAAATGAAACGTTCGCTGGTTTGTGGTGGCGGATGTGGAGAAGCCTACATCGGAGAATGGATCAGCACTCCACCGGATGCGACGGATCCTTGTTGCGGTGACCAATGGGTTGGTGGCGCAACGAAGTGCCGACCATTTTGCTGGGAACCTGGAAGCCTACTGGGCGGCCTAGGACTTTATGGCGGACGGTATTGCAGTGGAGCCGAATCATCTGCACCTTGCGGCTGCGGAATTGACGCTTGTGATGGCGGATGTGGTTTTGCAGACGGCGGATATGTCGAAACTGGCCATAGCTACAGCGTTGGTGGTGGTTGCAGTTCTGGTAACTGCGGCGGCGGAAGCGGTTGCTCAACTTGCGATGCACGATCATCTCGAATGACTAGCCAAATGGCCCAAGGCATGC
>CAYMFZ010000006.1:9501-28770 GCA_964389585.1 uncultured Pirellulaceae bacterium
GGCATGCCTGCGTCCGATCGAATTACGCGATCCGCTTCTTTGCGAAATATGGATCAGCGAGTCAAGCAGATCCGTCGGTAGCTTGTCGATGGTTTAAGAAGAAGTGTCTCAGGCTTCCAGCCTGAGAGCACACATGCGGCTCAGGCTGGAAGCCTAAGTCGCCAAAGCCTAAGCTAAGCGCCTATCCCAAAGCCAAGATGCTTTCGATCAATAGTGAGCCGAAGGCGCTAGCCTCGGGCCAGAATAACCAGTGGGCAAAACACTCGTTCCGCTGGCCCGAGGCTAGCGCCTACGGCTCACAAGTTGTGGGAGTCCTGGGATAGTCTCCAAGTCACTTTGATCGATCAGATCATAAATTGAAAAAATAAAGGCGTCAGAGAAATAGCTCTGACGCCTTTTTTACTCAAGTGAGATTCAACCGAGTGGGCTTTGTTCCAAACGGCCTTGTTTCAAATTTGCGACCAATACCGAGATGATTGAGCACTAATAACCCGGCGTGTCGGTGGCGGTAACTTCGATGGGAGGAAGTCCCAATCGCTCGCGGGCATCGCCCATCATTCCCGCCGTTCGAGTTGCGCCGCATCGAGTCACACCTAGATCGCGGACGGCTAGCAGGGCATCGAGGTCACGCACGCCGCCGGCAGCTTTTACTTGGATGTGGTCGCCCGAATTCTGACGCATCAACTTTAAGTCTTCGTGGGTCGCGCCACTGGGAGCATAGCCCGTTGAAGTCTTCACCCAGTCTGCATTGAGCTCAGTGCAAATTTCACAGAGCTTGATTTTTTGTGCGTCGTCGAGATAAGCGTTCTCAAAGATGACTTTCACTTTTTGACCTGCCGCGTGGGCGACATCGATTACCGCCGCGATGTCTTGCTTGACGTATTCCCAGTCGCCGGACAGCACTTTCGAAATGTTTACGACCATGTCAAGTTCTTCACAGCCATCAGCGATCGCGCGCTTGGCTTCGGCCTGCTTAATCTCAGTTGTGTTCGCACCGTGAGGAAATCCGATCGTGGTAGATGCTTTTACATCAGTCCCTTTAAGCAATTCCGCACAACGTTTGAGGTGATAAGGCATGATGCAAACGCTGGCGACGTCATAAGCGATTGCCAAACGAATTCCTGCCTCAAGATCTGCAACGGGAATAGTTGGATTGAGCAAGGAATGATCAATCATTTTGGAGACATCTTTGTAGGTGTAGTCAGGCATTGCGATTCTTTGGTTTGGGTTCTGTGAAATTGAATGATGATTGGAAATGAATGCGTCTAATCGTTCGCGAAGGCCAACAAGCTAGTGGATTGTCAGCCCTGCAATTTAGATGTTGAAAATCAGCCACCACGCGTTAGCGTCCGGTTTTACTCGACTGAACCGGGTGCTAACGCACTGCGGCTGATCCTTAATATAAGCCTTAACAAATCACTAGCGATCGAGCGACGAACATCTCAGATGTTAACAACGCGCCGGGACGAAGTTTCGTAAAAAGGTGTGGCATTGTCGAAGCGCCATCTCTCGAGCTTCGTCGGAGCCTTCATATGACCGATCTTCGACTTCGGCAACAACTGGACCTTGATAGCGAACGTCGCCAAGCGCCGCGAAGAAACTTCCCCAATCAAGTTCACCCAACCCCGGCAACTTGGGCGAGTGATATAGATTCGGATGCGCGAGAATGCCGCGATCATTCAGCTGATCACGATCGACTCGAACGTCTTTCGCGTGGATATGAAAAATTCGATCGCCAAATTCCTTGATGGGACTGATCGGATCCATTTGCAGCCAAATGAGATGTGATGGATCGTAGTTCAAGCCAAAATTCGGACTTGGAATGTCGTTAAACATCCGCCGCCAAATCACCGGGCAATACGCCAGGTTCTTTCCGCCTGGCCACTCGTCCGCAGTAAACATCATTGGGCAATTTTCGATTCCAATCCTGACATTTTGTTGCTCTGCAAATTCGATCAATGGCCTCCAAGTCGAAAGAAACGGCTGCCAATTGTCTTCGACGGATTTCAAGTGATCGCGACCGGCAAACGAGTTGACTTGATTCACACCAAGCTTTGCTGCCATCTCGATCAACAAACGCAAATGCGCAACGGCGGTTTCTGCTTCTTCGGAATTTGCGGACAAGACATTGGGGTAGTAGCCCAGTCCCGAAATCGAAACCGAATACTTGTTGGACAACTCTCGAATCACGTTAACCGATTCGTCATCGTTTTTCGTTGCGTCGATATGGGTAACTCCCGAGTAACGACGTTCCGATTTGCCAACGGGCCAACATGCCAACTCAACGCAGTCGTAGCCAAGTCGCGATGCGGTTGCGAACACTTGTTCCAACGAAGCGTCTGGCATGATCGCACTTAGAAAACCGAGTTTCATCATTGCTTATTCTCCACATCAACCCATCGCTGTTCACGATGGCTTTTCAGAATGGCGTCGCAAAGCAGCATCTCGTTGTGACCGTCTTCAAAAGTCGGAAACGGACGCGGCGCGGAAAAATCGCCTGCTTTGATGTAGCCGTAGAAAGTTTTGAACAGTTGTTTGAATGTATCGGGAAATCCTTCGCAATGGCTTGCTGGATAGCTTGAAACATCTGCGGCAGAATCGTGCATCATTGCAGGGTCCCGCAACATCATTTGGCCTGGTTGATCACGATGACCAATCCACAGCGAATTCGGTTGTTCGCTGTTGAATGCCAAAGTTTGCTGGCCGCCCGCGATTTCAAATCGCAAACAGTTTTTTCGACCGGCGGTTGTTTGCGAAACATGCAATGATCCCTTGCTGCCGCCAGAGAATTTCAGCAGGATTGAGCCGGCGTCTTCGGTTTGAATCGAAACCGACTCCGACTCGCCCGAAACGTCTCCCGAAAAAGTCGTCGCTCCACCAATAGGTCTTTTGCGAGTCGAATGAACTGTTTGTAAGTCCGCACAAACAGCGACAACTTTTTGACCAGTGATGAATTGGACCAGATCAAGCCAATGGGTTCCGATATCCGAAACAGCCCTCAGTTCTCCTCCGTCTTCCGCCATGACTCGCCAGTTGAAATCTGTTTCCTTCAAAAGCCAGTCTTGCACGTACGAACCCGTGACGTGCAAGACTTCGCCTAATTCGTTTTCTGCGACTCGCGCGGCGGCTTCGTGGCACAAAGGATAAAAACGAATGTTGTAAGCGACACCTGCGACGACATTGGATTGGCCGGCTAGCTCAACCAATTGTTTTGATTCAGCCGAATTCATTGCCAACGGTTTTTCACACATCACATGCTTGCCCGCTTTGATAACGGCCATCGCCTGTTCGAAATGAAAACGGTTGGGCGAAGTCAAATGCACGGCATCCACTGAGTCGTCGGCCAAAAGTTCATCGAGCGAAGCATATCCGCACGCAAGCTCAAGCGACTCGGCGGCAGCTTGTGACTTTTCAGGAGTTGATCCGAGGATCCCAATAACATTGACACCGGCGCGCCCAAGTGCCTCCACATGTACTGGGCCAATGAAGCCAGTTCCCACGACGACGGCGTTCAATTTTTGTTTCATCGCTTGCATTGTTTAAAAGCACCAAATCAATTGCGTAATTTTCCGCGAGCAGGTGTGGCAGTTTGGATAGGACCAAGCCGACTGTGAAACTCAAAATGGAATTGGCGACGAATTTTCGTTTTTCAGCCAGCGTCTTCATTCGAAACTTAAGATCTAATTCAAGCTAACCGGGTGGCCACTTCAATGGTCTACCAGCGAGAATATGAAAGTGCAAATGGTCGACTGATTGGCCACCGTCTTGGCCACAGTTCGCCACGACACGATAACCAGAATCCGCGATTCCCAATTCGCGTGCAACCTTGCCAGCGGTCAGTAGCAAATGGCCAGCGAGCTCTCGATCTTCTTCGCCTAGTCCCGCAACGTTGACGACTTCCTTTTTGGGAATCAACAAGACATGAGTCGGGGCTTGGGGTGAAACGTCGCGGAACGCCAAGCACAAATCGTCTTCGTAAACGACGTCCGCGGGGATTTCGCCATCAATGATCTTCTTGAAAATTGTTTTTTCGGTCATTGATCGCTCGTAGACAAAGGAATGGCTTGATCCGTAATCAGAATGACGATGCCGCCTCGCACGGGAAGCAACAAAGTAGAGTCTTCGTTGACGAAGCCTGAATCAATTTTGGCTGTGACTTTTTGCCCAACCTGATTAAAAAGCGTACCTTCGTCGATCTGTGAATTCAGCTGCTCGATTTTTTCATCCGTTGCCAGAATTAACGACGACTTGGTCAAAGGACAGCGAATCATCGCGATCAAATCTTGGTTGATACTTGAGTGCATGCGATTCTGTGATTCAAAAGGTATCTTCAATAAGGGTCGGCGCAATTTGCCAAAACGTGCCCAGGCTTCGCCAATCCCGCTGCTTCAAACAGGCTTCGAATGATAGCACTTGTGACAATTCCATCAACCGATGTCCGGCTGTTGAGAGTCGGCCAGTTTCCAGATTCGTATTGTTGTAATCTCAGTGCTGGATTATCACTTTAGGGTTGCCGCGACTACATTCGACCAAAAATGCCTGAAGGAGTCAGTCATGAAACGACCTAAGATTGGATCTCTACGCTTCGTCATTCCAATTGTCATTCAGCTATCGTTTGCATTCTTGGTGTTGTTTACCAGCGCCCCTTTGCATGCCCAGGAAGTTGAGTCCGCTGTAAATACTCAATCCAGTTCAACTTGCGAATTGAACGCGCCGCTGTCTGAAGAGCAAGTGCTTCCTTCCCGTGCATCCACATCGAGTTGGGTCGTTAAGAAGGGATCGCCAGTCATGCTTACGACGGCGAAGTTGCAGATCATGTGCGAATGTGCGAATTGCCCGTCGTGTGCAGCAGCTTGTAATAATGGCTTGAACGGAAAAGATCCTCAATGCTCAGTGGCTCAGCATCAAGCGAACTTAAAGGCATATGACCAGTCGGAATATTGTGCGG
Source organism: uncultured Pirellulaceae bacterium (assembly GCA_964389585.1). GTDB lineage: Bacteria > Planctomycetota > Planctomycetia > Pirellulales > Pirellulaceae > Mariniblastus. The sequence continues at coordinate 14,450 of CAYMFZ010000006.1, forward strand.
ATGTCGCAACGCATCTGGCCACGACGCTTGTTGGAAGCAAGGAATCAACCGAGGCTCAGAAGCGGGCAATCGATACGGCTCTGAAAATGGTTTCTGAGAATGCCAGCGCGGTGGCTGAGGCACGATTTGAGTCGATGCAACGCTCGCATCAGAAAACGATTGAATCATTGCGTAGTGAACTTGCGTCGGTAGCGAATGCAGCGGTGAATTCCGTTGCGACATCTCCTTCGGTGGAGGCACTTTACGCCGCGCAATATCGCAATACGCAACAAATCAAAACACTGTCGAAAACCAATCGAAAGATGCTTGAAACGATGGGTCGCCTGGAGTTGCACTTGGATAACCTCGCACTGTCGCAGCGTGCAAAGTTTTCCAATTCTGAAGCCAAACGAATGATTAGCTCGGTCGAAGAAAACAAGCGCTACGAGCAAGAGGTAGAAAAGCTTCAACGTGAATTGAAGATGCTTGACGATCGGATTGAGCGGCTTCAACCAAAGCCAAACAATGTTCGACCGGCTTCGTTCTTGGAGCCAGTCTACAATCGCGAAACCCCACTGGCTCCGATCCGTCGAACGATTAAGCGTTAACGGCTGCAACCCTACTGCGTATCAGCAGCTTGGGTTTGTTTAGCGATTGCCATCCAATCGACTGATTCGTCAAACGATTTGCCTTCATAGCGAAGCCGCGTCAACACTGGTGCCATGGCTCGGCTGGAAATCTCTTCCCGATTGGATTCCATGCTGTTATCCCCGTCGAACATCCGACTGTCGTTGAGCACAACGCCGCCGAGATTCAGGCCATCTCGAAAACAGGCCCCAGTAATTAATGCCGACAAAGTCTGATTGATTGCGCCAATCACATTTGGGGTAACGACAATGGTCGGGTATCCCAAATCGTAAGCGATATCCGCGACATATTCGTCGTCGCTGATGGGAGACATTAAACCACCCGCTCCCTCGACCACGATGATGTCGCACTCGTCGACCCACGCGGACACACCGGTTCGGACCAGTTGTGTGTCAAGTTCACGGCCTTCCTGGCGAGCGGATAAATGAGGAGCAAGTGGCGCCTGAAATCGCTGCGGACAGACGGCTTCCAGCGTCAGCGGTCGGTCGGCGGCTTCCCAAAGCGCAACCGCGTCTTCTGAAACGAGTTGACGACCATCGGAAACGCAGTCGCTGGCAACCGGTTTATAGACTCCGACTCGGTGACCCGCGGCAAGCAAATCTTTGACGATCAAAGTCGCCACGTAGGTCTTACCAACTTCGGTGTCGGTTCCCGTGACGAATAATCCTAGGGGTGGTTTCTTTAGCATAGGGTAAGACTACCATTGATCAGATGATCGTCCAGATGGGGGAATGTTAGACGTTTGGGCGACAGGGTGTCGGTCTTTTAAGGTAAGGCTGACTTAACAAAGTGTCCACCAAATTAAAAGTAACATAACACCAGCAAGATTCCAATCTACCGCAATCCACTGTCAACAATCAGTTCATGACATCCAACAATCAAGTTTCAATCGCTGCCATTCAGCTCAACGTCGTCGCCGATATTCAAGTCAATCTCGATGCCACGGTCGCCGAGATTGAATTCGCGGCTGGTTCTGGCGCCAAATTAATTTGCCTGCAAGAGCTATTCGCGTGTCGGTACTTTTGTCAGACCGAAGACCACTCTCAATTTAAGCTTGCCGAGTCCATTCCGGGGCCGCTGACAAAGCGACTTTCCGAAGTCGCAAAACGTTTGGGCGTTGTGATCGTTTGCCCTGTTTTCGAACGTCGAGCCGCTGGAGTTTTTCATAATTCGGCTGTCGTCATTGAATCTGATGGGTCAATTTTGGGAACCTATCGAAAGATGCACATCCCCGACGATCCCTACTTTTACGAAAAATTCTATTTCACGCCCGGCGATCTGGGGTTCAAGTGTTTTGAGACTTCCGTTGGAAAAATAGGTGTCTGCATTTGTTGGGATCAATGGTTTCCAGAATCGGCGAGACTGACGGCGATGCAAGGCGCTGAGATTCTGATTTACCCGACGGCGATTGGTTGGCAGGCCCCCGAGAAAGCTGAGTTTGGCGAGAGTCAGTTGGAGGCTTGGCAAACGATGATGCGATCGCACGCGATTGCCAACGGTGTGTTTTTAGTTGCGCCCAATCGGGTGGGCGTCGAAGACAACATAGAATTCTGGGGCTCGTCGTTTGCCGTTGATCCCTACGGCACGATGCTCAAAGTCGCCAGTACTGACCAGCCAGAAACGCTGATCGTTGATTGCGATCTATCGCTCGTGGAAACTGCGCGAACTCATTGGCCATTCTTTCGTGATCGAAGGATTGATGCCTACGACGGATTGACTAAGCGGTGGTTGGAGTGAGGAGCTAAGCACGAATTGAAACCATGAAGTCGAAACCTGAAGCACGCAAAAACATGTCGTCATTTCGAATGCCAGCCGAATGGGAACCTCAATCGGCGATCTGGTTAAGTTGGCCGCACAATGGCGAAACTTGGCCAGAAAATTTGCGTGAGGCCCAATCTGAATTTGTTCGACTCACCGAAACCATCGCGGCGACGCAGCAAGTATGGGTTATGGCGGGTGGGCGTGAAATCGAGCAAGCACGACGGCGATTCAATTTAAAAGCAAACATTGAAATTGTTGGAATCGAAACCAACGATGCTTGGGCCAGAGATTACGCTCCGACATTTGTGAAAAACGAGGCAGGGGAGTTGATTGCGATCAACTGGATCTATAACGCTTGGGGTGGCAAGTATCCGCCTTTTGATACCGATCAAAAAGTCGCCCGAGAAGTTGCCGAGCATTTGAAGATCCCAGTCGTTTCTCCAAAGTTCTGCTTTGAGGGAGGCGCGATCGAAGTCAATGATCTTGGCGTCTTGCTTTGCACAAAATCGTGTGCCTTGGATCCGAATCGGAACGCGGGGATGAGTTTGTCACAAGCCGAGTCAATTCTCAACCAACACCTTGGAACCGAGAAAATCATCTGGCTTTCTGGTGACGCGATTGAAGGGGACGACACAGATGGTCATATCGATCAGTTGGCTCGATTTGCCGATCGAAACACCATCGTTTACGCGTGGAGTGAACGTGCTGACGATCCTCAACTTGAACCGCTTGGACGAAACCTTGGTGAACTTCAGTCGCAATTGAATTCGCATGGCTTAAGTGAAGTCGAATTGATTTCGCTTCCGATTCCCGCACCGATGGAATTTCACGGTCGGCGGATTCCGGCAAGCTATTGCAACTTCTTAATCACTAACGAACTCGTGATCGTGCCGCAATTTGAAGTCAAAGAAGACGCACAAGCCATCGCGATTCTAAAGCCGCTTTTCCCAAGTCGATCCGTCATTGGATTGCCGTCAAGAAATCTGTCTGTCGGCCTCGGATCGTTTCACTGTTTGTCGCAGCAACAACCAATTTGATCGTAGAACTGGTCTGATTGTCGAAACGACTTGATTGTCGAAACGACTTGATTGTAGAACAGTTGACCTCAACTGTTCCGCTGTCACGAAATACGTAAAGAACAGTTGAGGACAACTGTTCTACACTGAGCGTTTAATTCGCTTGTTCAACACAGTAAAGATTCTTCTTGCCACGAAGGAAGATTTGTCCACCAACAATCGCTGGCGATGCGTCAATCTCCTCGCTCAATCGGTTCGTCGAAAGCACCTCAAACTTCGGACTGTTCTTGATCACCAGCGTTGTTCCTTCACGAGAGGTCAAAAAGATTTGATCGGAAGCAACCACTGGCGAAGCATACATGTTCTTCAATTCTGGCAAACGAACAGGTTCTGCGACTCCGTCTTGATTCTTGAAGATCATCTCTCCCGTCTCGGCGTCAAGGCAACTGAGAATCGCCCGATTGGATTTCGTGAAATAGACCCGCCCGTTGGTAACAACCGGCGAGGGAACGTAAGAAGTATGTTGATCAAGACGCCATTTGATTTTCTCTTCTGGTCCTACCACATTCTTCACGCGACCTTGGGAACGCAAGTCGATCGAAATGGCAGCTTTGCCTTGATAGCCGCCCATGCAAATGACTTGATCGCCGCTACGAACAGGGCAGGGGATTGCGTTCAGCGTCGTGCCAGGAGCTTCCCAGATGATCGCGCCATTCGTGAGATCGTAGCTAATTACTGAGTTCGTTCCGTTGGTAATGAGTTGAGTCCGGCCATCTACAACTGCGACCAATGGCGTCGCCCATGTTGTTGGCTCTGTTCGGTCTTTCTTCCAGATCGTTTCGCCATCAGTCGCATTGAGTACAAAGATAGCCGATTGTTCTTCTTGATCCCAATTGACGACAAGTTTTCCGTCGTGCAGTACCGGAGACACGGCTTCGCCCCAGCCGCGTCGTGTTCGCATATCGCCAAGATCTCGCTTCCAAACGAGATCGCCCTTAGTCGTAAGGCAAAAAACGCCATAGGATCCAAACGAAGCGTAAACGTATTTGCCATCGGTCGTCGGAGAAGCCGCCGCGTATGTGGTCGTCGAATGTCTTCCTTCAATTGGAGCCGCTTCAGTGACGACTTTTTTCCAAAGCACGTCACCCGTATTACGGTCAAAGCTCCAGACCACAAACTGAAAAACATTAGAAGGCAACTCGGTGCGTGTGTCCGGATGACGCACAGGTGCGACGTCTGGTTTTCGATCGGTTTCGATTGCAGACAAAATGAAAACTTGATTGCCCCAGACGATTGGAGTCGAGCTTCCTTCGCCCACGATTGGGACTTTCCATTTGATGTTGGACTGATCACTCCATTGGGTCGGCGGATTCGCGTCCGTTGCCGCGACACCACTGGCATCAGGCCCACGCCATTGGTGCCAGTTGTTGAGTTTGGCTTGCTCAAAATCTTGCCCAAACGCGAATCCATTTACAAGCAATCCGAGAGCACAAGTTGAAATCAAATAGCCCATTCGAAAATTCACGCTTAATTCTCCTTAATTTGACTGCGGGCGCGGCGGTGCGAAATGTGATTCTGTTCGGTTAGTGTTCTGTAAGCAAATCTCTTGGAACGCTAATTGCCACTAATTGAACACTAATACTGTGAGCCGTTGGCCATAAGGCCTCGGGCCTTCGGTTTGTTACTTATTTTCGAACGCCCGGCCGCTTACGCGTCACGGCTCACCGGACCTGCTCACCGGACCTGCTCACCGAACTGCTCTGCAGTTCACAGTTCAATTCAGAATCTACTCCGCGCCACCAAGATTGATGTCGTGACCCATCTCAGCCATCAACTTTTCGATCCCGCGATCAATGTCTTCGCCAAGGACTTCCTTGTATCGGATCACACCTTTTTCGTCGATCAGATAAACCGTTGGCCAGCCTTCTACGTTCCATTGCGTTGAGATCGGACCACGAGTTCCCTTAGGGCCATTCCAGAAATGACGCCAGCCGAGGCCTTCGCTACTCACCGCATCAACAGCGGTATTCTTATTGCCATCGCTATTCACACCCAACAAAACGAAAGGCTTATCAGCGAGTCCGCGCGTGATCTCCTGTTCATGCGTGTACATTGCGCGGCAGGGTGGGCACCAGTGACCCCAGAAATCCAGCATGACAACCTTGCCGCGATAGTCGCTGAGTTTAAATGGGATCTCGTCGAGGTCTTCGCCTTCGATTTCAGGCGCCATCATACCGACTTGAAGCTTCGTCAATTCGAACAATTCACTCGACGCCGCGTCGCGGTAGGTTTGTCGGCCTTTGAATTTCAAGTCGCCATACTTTTCGATCAGAGTCTCCAAGCGGGTTTGCAACAGCTTCTTCTGTTCATCCGATCGTGGCGTCGTAATGTAGGTGACTTGGTCGGCCGGCAAGCGCTCAGCAACCGTCGGGCTGATTTCCAAAGTTCGTTTGAACGTCGGGAGTTGGCCGACGTACCGGGCGTAGCTCATCAAAACGCTCGCCTTCACGGCATCCTTTTCTGATTTCTCAATCATCAAATTGAACCAGCCTTCCATTTTCGGATGGGGCACATCGCCGCTCAATGAACTGGCGACTTTGGAAAGCTTGACTTTGTCGGGATAGTTGTTGAGTAAGAAATCAACGGCTTCGACTTTAAGTTCACCCGTGACTTGGCCAGCCACGAACAAGGTCGCGTCAACGGATGCCTTGGTTCCTTTGAACTTTTTCGCAAGCTCCATGTATTGCGGTGCGAATTTGGCGACCGGATTATTTGTGGCAAGAAGTTCTTTCTGCTTGTCCTTGTCTTTTGTCTTCGAGATCTCAGCGCGAAGCTCTTTGATGGATGCTTGAAAGTTAGCCTGGAGTGATTCGAGTTCGGCGGCAGCCTTTTTGCTGGTCGCCTCGTCTTGCCCGCTGACATTTGCAGGTGCCACAAAGTTGAACGCGAACAAGGCAAGGATCGCGAGCGAAAATAAACTTCGAAACATGAGCGTGAACTCCGGTAGAGAAACGATTGGATGAATTGAATTGGAACGACTCTCGACTGCGGTTAAATGAAACAGCAAATCGGAGTTGTTCAGAAGACTGTTTGATCGTCACTATATTAAACTAACGGCGTCGTGCTGTCGCCTTACCATTTTGGCATAAACCCCATCGCGAAGCATTAGCGATTCATGTGTGCCCAATTCAACAATCTCTCCGTCGTCGAGCACCACGATTTGATCTGCATGCGTGATGGTCGAAAGCCGATGAGCAATCACGAAAGTCGTCCTGTCCTTCAAAAGCGTGGTCATCGACTGTTGGATCAGTTGTTCGCTTTCGGTGTCGAGGTTGCTGGTGGCTTCGTCGAGAATCAAAATTTGTGGGTCGGCTAACAAAGCCCTGGCAATTGAAAGCCGCTGGCGTTGGCCACCAGAAAGTTTCACGCCTCGCTCGCCAATGATCGAATCGTAGCCTTGAGGCAACTCAATGATAAACTCATCCGCGTTGGCACGCTTGGCGGCCTCGATGACTTGTTCACGAGTTGCGTCACGATTGGCATAAGCGATGTTCTCAAAAACAGTTCCATCAAACAGGAAGACTTCTTGCTGGACGACACCGATCAGATCGCGATAGGAATTGAGTTGATAGTCTCGCAGGTCAACGCCGTTGAGCGTCATTCGGCCTTCTCGCGGGTCGTAGAATCTCGCGACCATGTCGGTGACTGTCGTTTTTCCAGCGCCGCTGCGTCCAACGAGCGCTACGATGCTTCCACCAGGAACAGTCAAGCTAAAATTCTTAATGACGTCTTTGGGCTGCTCGGGGGCAACGTCTTTGTCGTGGTTGGCATCCAATTCTTTCTTCGAATCGGAACCGCTTGATGCGTCGCCCAATTTTCCATCGTCATTGTAGGCGAACCAAACGTTTTCGAACTTGAGTTCTTCAACTTCAGCCGGCGCTTCAATCGCTTGGTCACGATCAGGCTTATCAATCGGCGTTTCTAAAACTTCAAATACGCGTTCCATCGAAGCCAACGAACGTTGAAGCTCCGTCAATGATTCAACGATCTGCCAAACCGGATTGAGTAGCAACAAAGTGTAAAACTGAAACGCCGAAATATCACCGATTGTTGTTCGTTGACCAACCGGCACATTGTTGGCGATGTCATTGAGGTACCAGTAGCCGCCCGCCCAAGTGATTACGACGCCGGTCAGGGCCATCAGGAAACCCCAGGTGCTCCAAAGAATGATCTCGCGCCGCGCCGCGAACATTCGCATTCGCGTAATCAAGTGATGACCGATCGTGTACTCATGCGATTCGCGATGTTCACCACCAAACGCTCGAACTGCGCGGATGCCTTGGAAGGCTTCGCCAACACGTCCGTCGACAAACGAAACGTCTTTGCGAATCGCCCGATAGATTGGTCGAATTCGTTTGATGGCAATCATCGAAAGCAACATAATCGGCGGCACAATACCAAGTGCCGTCAGCGCAAGTTTCCAGTTCAGCGAAAATAGAATCACCATCGCCAGTAGCAATCGCAGAACCGCAACGCCCGGCGATATCACAGCCATTTGCAACAAACCCGTGGTCTTGTTGATATCGTCCGTCAAACGCGAAATGATTCCGCCGACTTTCATATCTGCCAGCTTGTCCAGCGGCAGTTTAATCAAGCGATCAAATAACGCTCGCCGCAAAGTCAAAATCACGCGAACGTTGAGCAGTCGCTGGTTCCACGCCCGGGCCACTCCCAGCACGCGAGTCGAAACGACGACGAGTAGGAAGATTCCGCCGACGACGTTCAACTGGATAAATCTGTCGCGCGGAGCAAGATCGGCCAGCAACACATTGTCGATAATATGCCGCGCGAACAAAGGCTGAATGATCTCGAGAACCGAAACACCTACCGCCAGCATTGCCAGCAGCGCCACCATTTTCCAATGCGGCCAAAGCTGATTGACGTAAAGCCGCAAGTAGCCACGACGTTTTCGCTTTTCCTCAGCGTCTGGCTTTTTCTTTTTCTTTTCCTCGTCCCGTTCTTTTTTCTTCTCACTGTGAAAGTCGCCGCTCTTGAACTTTTCCAAGAACTTCCCGTACCGCCCGCGCGAGGTCTTTAAAAGTTGTTCAGCTTCTTCCGTTTCGGAATCGCTTGGTTTGGAGGTCGCGTTGTGGCGCATGAAGGAAGGGTTCAAAAGCGGGAATATTGACGGATTCAGCGTTGAAAAATCAATGAGAGTTAAGTGTAAAACAGTTGTCCTCAACTGTTCCGCGAGCAAGGATTCCAATCTTCAATCGTTCCGAACGTTCGGAGAATTTGTGTAGAGCTAAATCAATGTAAAAAGATGTTCTGAACTTCAAAGCCATGTTCTGTCAATGTTGGGAATACTCAATTCTTGGAACAGTTGAGACAACTGTCCTACAATCGAATATCGTTTCACCAATCAGAATCAGGGCAAGGGCGTTAGACAAGAATTTTCACGACAGGGTTCATCCGATGGGTTTAGCCCAAACATCTATCTGGTTTTTGGCGGCAAGACATGTTCGAGAAACCCAAGTCGCCATGAAATATCGCCGTAGTCCGCCCCATTAACATCCGTAGCGTTTGCACCTTGAAACAACAGCCTGAGGTTTGCCGGATCAACTTCCAGATTCTGATTGACACCTAAGCGAACCAATTCTCCGTGACTGTAAGAGACTGTCCAGTCGTTAGCTTCGACGTTGACATTGCTCGGCGATGCAAAAGGATGCTCCAGACGATCCGCGATCGGTATCCAATCACCTGCCAAGTCGTCTGCGAGATAAGCTTTGAAGTAGCGGCGGTTCTTGAGTTTTGCTTCGACGAAAGTCAGATAATTATCGAGGCCTTTAAGTTTATAGGTATGACTTGCTTCGAAGATGTCACCCTTCAAGACAACTTTGGGATCGGTCCAGCCACCGTTTGGGAAACTAGCAAGAAACGACTCTGCTCGCCACATTTTTCCGTTGAGTGAAGTAAAGAAAAGATGCGCCTTCTTCGTGTCGCAAATCAGCCAAAAATCCAAACCCGCTTTCGCGCCCTCTTTCACGGTGTAGAGCGGCTGCGGCAAAGTCCAACCTTTTGGATCGTTGATGTCGTCATTGGTTGAATAACATGGGCCGTACTTAAGATCACGTTTCTGATCTTCGGCTTGATAAATTAGATACCACTTTTTGTGTGGCTCAAAGAAAAAAATCTGAGGCGCACCGTGATAGCCATCAGTCAGGTCAAGCACGCTCCAATCCGCTTCGCCAGCTTTTGCCCATTCATCAAACGCGAGGTGCCCGATTCTAATTCGCCCGTCGCCTTTCTTCTTTTTTCGCAGCGTGCAAAACAGATGCCAGCGACCTTCGTGCCTGACAATGCTTGGATCCTTGATGGCGATCCACGGATGTTTCGACTCGGGAAGCCGCTTTGGATCGACGTCAAGAATCGGCGAACCGAGATTCCAATGGAACTTGCCGGCTAGAACGCTGGCGGTCTTTTGTTGTGCTTTGGAATCTTCTTGTGAAAGCGATGTTTGCGTAAACGCCAACAGAGATATGCAAACGACGATAGAATTGTTCAGCAGGTTGAAAACGGTACTCACGGTTGGCTGCCTCTTTGATTTAGTGACTTTCAGCTGATCCTAAAATCAAGAAGTTATTCGCGAGTGAGCCGTAGGCGCTAGCCGGCGCTAGCCTCGGGCCAAACAACGAGTGGGTTGTTTGGCTGGTTACCCTGACCTGAGGCAAGCGCCAACGGCTCACAAGTTTTTTGGGCAAGGCTCTAATTTTAAAACCCGCGATCCTTTTGGATGTCGTCAAATTCTCTCAGTCGATATCCAATCCCAGCACCATCGCAAACGCGACAAAGTGCCCGCAACGCCACGCCGAATCCGTCAGGACCACTGAATCCGCCGAATTGACCACCACCTTTGACGTGTGGTTCGAGATCAAGAAACACACCGGGCACGCCGCGGCTTTTCATTCGCGACTCAAGCTCTGGCAAAAAGTTTGCGAGATCGGCAAAGATCTTTTGGTGACCAGAATCGCCGATGTCGGCAGGGACAAAATGCTTCAACGCTTCTTCGTCAACGTGGTCGACTTTGCCCGACTGTGGATTGAGGAAGTCCTTGATGTGGAGCCAGCCCAAACCGGGCTTCATCAATTCGTATTGCTCGAAGACCTCATCACTCGAATAGCCCATCGTGACGAGATTGCCGCCATCGAAAATCAGGACCAGCGCGTCGTTGTTGATCTGCTGATGCATCTTGGCGAGTAGCTCACCATTCTGTCCAACAAGATTGGCTTCGACCTCTAGCCCATAAGTCAAACCATGTTGGTTGCAAACTTCAGCGATCTTTCCGACTTGATCGGTTGCCTGAGCGAAATGCTCGTCAAGTTCAGAACCTTTAGGGTGATAGAACGAAAAACCGCGAATCAGTTTGGCTCCGAACGCGTTAGTCAATTCGCACGCGCGGGGAACGTCTTCGGCAATGTATTGATCAAACGGTCGATAAGGCGTGGCGGTACCATCATCAACGTCGCACAATTTGACTTTGCCGATAGGTGAACCAAGCGACGAAACGCTCAGTCCGTACTCGTCGATTTTAGCTTTGACGGTTTCAAGTTCTTCCGCGTCAAGTCCCATCACGTTCTTGACGCCGTTACCAGCGTCGACAAAACGAATGGAAAAGTATCGCATGCCGAGTGCGGCAAAGGCAGAGAACTGCTGGTCAAGCGTTTTTTGATTGGCGGCTTCGTCGGCGAAACCGGAAAGCAAAATTGAAGGTTGACTCATGGGTTAAATCCTGAAAATCTGCAACGTCTTAAATTCAAACAAACCTTTAATCCTGCGGGTCCGAATCAATGCTCGATCGTGTATTCCGCTTTGATGACCGAAGAGATTCCGCCACGTGGTGTAAACTCAGCCGTCAAGATCGCGCGGCGCGGCTGGCAGGCCGCGACGAAGTCATCCAGAATCATGTTGGTGACTTTTTCGTAAAAGATGCCTTCGTTGCGAAACTGTTGAAGGTACATCTTGAGACTCTTCAGCTCAACACAGAGCTTATCGGGAATGTACTCAAACGTCAGCAAACCAAAATCTGGCTGACCCGTCTTCGGGCAAACGGACGTAAACTCGGGGCACGTAATTTCAATCATGTAGTCACGCTGCGGATACGAATTTTCAAACGTCTCTAGCGTGTCGCGAAAGCTATCAGTCATCGGTACAATTCTGCTAAGTGAAAATCTCAATCAGTTCTTTTGAATGCGGCTTTCGAGCAATTACCTCGGGCCTTTTCGAACCTGACAACATAATCCATCTCAGCCAACAGACCAACGGGCGATGCTGATTTCCGAAATATATCGTTCACTCCAAGGCGAAGGGCTGCTGACCGGCACGCCCAGCGTTTTCGTTCGGACCAGCGGATGCAATTTGCGCTGTAGCTTTTGTGATACGCCATTTGCTTCCTGGAATCCCGAGGGTGAAAAACTGACGGTTGAAGAAGTCGTCGAGCGAGTTCGATTCGAGGCGAGCGACGCGCGGCATGTTGTGCTGACAGGTGGCGAGCCGATGTTGCCTCGCGAAGTGACGGAGCTTTGCTCGCAGCTTCACGACGCCAATTTTCATATCACGATTGAAACGGCCGGTACGATTTACCATGACTTGAATTGCGACCTGATGTCGATCAGTCCCAAATTTTCGAATTCTGATCCAACAGAAAGCAGGGCAGGGGAGTGGCGCAATAAGCACCAGCAAACTCGGCACCGACCGGAAATCGTTCAGCGTCTTATCGACCAGTACACTTATCAACTGAAATTTGTGGTCGATCGACCTGAAGATGTGAACGAAATTCTGACGTACACAGAATCACTGGAGGATGTGAACTCCGACCGAATCTTGTTGATGCCCCAAGGAATCACGCAAGCCGAGTTGATCACGCGAGCGGAATGGCTGGAACCGATTTGCCAAGAACACGGTTTTCAGTTTTGCCCCAGAAAGCACATTGAGTGGTACGGAAACAAACGCGGAACGTAGTGGGCGCTTTCACAGATTGGCGACGCCGATCCGACTTGCTGGATACTGTAATAAGTAACTGCTTGGGTTAAACTGTTGGACTTGAATCTGCGAACTCTAAACAAAGCCCGTCATGAAAAGTTTTAGCTTCCTCATCTTCGTCGCCCTGACATTCATTTGCTGGGGAATTTACGGACCTGTGCTTCACGTTGGTCAGGAACAAATGGCGGGCGGCGTCGGGAAGGCATCGCTGCGGCCGTTCATGTGCGTCGGGATCGCGTACTTCATTATCGCCGTTTTGTACCCGCTGTTTGTTCTCAAAACCAAAGGCGAATCCGGGCATTGGACGAAAACAGGATTCATCTGGTCGTTCGCAGCGGGGATCATCACCGCGATTGGAGCACTCGGGATCGTTCTGGCTTTTAAGTTTCAAGGCAAACCCATCTACGTCATGCCTTTGGTTTTTGGCTTGGCTCCCATCGTTAACACTTTCGTTTCGATGTTGATGGCGGGAACGATTAAGCAAGCTTCGGCCAAATTTTACGTTGGCATCGCGATTGTTGCGCTTGGTGCAGCAGGCGTGCTGTTCTTTCAACCTGCCAATGCAAAAAAGGAAAAAGCCGAGCTGAATTCACCGTCAAGCCAAACGATTACGTTGGTTTCGTTTCAAGATTCTGACGAGCAATCTGAAGAGAAAGCAGGCTTAGAGGAAGCAGGCTCAGCCGAAGTTTCGACTGACCCTGCGCCTGTCGCAAAAGTCGACACTCCAAAACCAAAGCCGCCCATCAACGTGTTGGCCGTGGCAGTTTGTATCGCGGTAACTGTTGTTTGCTGGGGTTCCTACGGGCCGTTGCTACATCGAGGCCAAGTCAAAATGAATAACAGTCGGTTGCGACCGTTACTCTGCGTCGGCCTCGCTTACTTTCTCGTAGCAGTGTTGGCACCTTGGGTTTTGCTGGAGGCCGGAACGTTTGCTGAGCCGGGCGGATGGAGCAATGTGAGCGGTGTCGTTTGGTCGCTTGTCGCCGGTGCGGCTGGCGCGCTTGGTTCGTTGGGAATCATTTACGCATTTAACTTTGGTGGCAAACCCGTATTTGTGATGCCGCTGATTTTCGGATTCGCGCCCGTCATCAATACCTTGACAGAAACCGTTTCCAAGAATCTCGTCGGGCAAGTTTCCGCTTACTTTTTGCTTAGTCTCGCTATGGTGATCATTGGTGCGGCGATGGTTTTGATTTTCGCGCCCAAACCGAAACGACCTAAACCAGCGAACGAGCCAGCGATTTCATAGTTCGCAAAGTGAGCTGCAGGCTTCGGGCAAAGCACCAGATAAATTTCAACGAAAAAGCGCCCGGCCGCTGACCCGTCACGGCTCACGATTCGAAAATCCGCAACGTCTTATTAAAAACCTGAGAACTTTGAGTTGTGACAGAGCCTAAACCAGAATCCGAATATGTCAGACAGATCGACGAATTGCTCAGTCATGTTTGGATGATCCGCGCGTTTCTAAAACATTGCGAAGAAGCCGAAGAAGACGACGAGCTTCGCGACGTTCAGCGTGCACTCTACGATTACATGCTGGCTTTGGGTGGTCCGCTTCGAGACGGCGATCACGCAAAATATCTCAAGCAGGCCAAAAAGAAGCTTCGCAAATTGCGTGAGGCCAACGAGCTGTTTCAAGAAATCCAACCAGAGATTTCTTCCCACACGAATTTTCAGATGGCCGCCGTTTCACTGAATATTTCAGTTAAGCAAGTTGGCGACTTGATCGATGAGTATGTTGCAAATAAAGCTTAGCAATCAGCCGTATAAACTGTCAAAATTTTAACGCAGAGTGCGCGAAGGACGCCGAGACGCATAAAGGCTGTGTTTCGAAACCTCTGCGCGTCTTTGCGCACTCCGCGAACTTTGCGTTTAAAA
>CAYMFZ010000006.1:28870-32421 GCA_964389585.1 uncultured Pirellulaceae bacterium
ACCACCTTCATCTAAAACGCAACATCTTTTTGAATCAAGTTTCCTGACAGATCTCTAAAGCAGCGCGAACTCTTTGGAATTTCAGAAGGAATTTTCAACGCAGAGTGCGCGAAGGACGCCGAGACGCATAAAGGATGTGTTTCGAAACCTCTGCGCGTCTTTGCGCACTCCGCGAACTTTGCGTTTAAAATCAGACCACCTTCATCTAAAACGCAACATCTTTTTGAATCAAGTTTCCTGACAGATCTCAACAGCAGCGCGAACCTTTGGGCTTTTCCTTCGTCTACATCATCACTACTAATCCTGAAGCGTTTTTATAAAAGAAGATAAAATGCTACTAACCTTGCTCAATTCGAATTCTCACCTTAGCTGATTAACGGGCTGATTCTGCACGAATCGATAGTCGTTGATTGCTCCGCAATCAAAACGCTTGAAATACCTACGTTCTCGCGAGACTTTTCCACGGTTTTAAGCAATGGATTTTCGTTGACTCCGTTTTGACCACGGAGTGATCAACGACTATCGATTGTCAACGAATCACCCGTTTATCCTTCTCCGTTCGGTTGTCTGTTTTGGTCTGCCGAACATTCCCACTCACCGTCGTTTGATTCCGTGTTCGCGCAATCGCTGCGCGCCGGTTTGGTAACGACGTCATGCTACGTGAATAAGATGAACCGAACTGAGCCAATCCGAAAACCATTCGACAAGCAAACTCGCAACCTGAAAAAGAACCGACGAATCGCCCGTTCAATTGATCGGCGAATCTTCTCGCGCAATGGCACGCAATATCTGATTTCCCGTGCGCCAGACTTTAATGTTCTTGTTGATCTACTCGCCAAGTTGACCCCTGAAAACTTCAAGAGCAACTGGAAAGCGATCGATGAACTTGCCTTTGCGGGAGGAAGTGACGGGCAATTGACGGATGGCGTTTTAAGCACGATCCACAACAGTATCGCTTGCTGGAAAAATGAAACGTTGTCGCGTCGTGGACGGGCCGCCAAAATCGAACTTCGAGAAGTATCAAGACTTGAAAAGCGAGCCAGGTTTTGCACGAAAGCTCAAGATCCTCGTATCTCGATCTTTGTGCTCGATGCGAATCAAGAAGAACGATTTTCTCGCGTCATAAAGCACCCTAAATGCATCAAGCTCACGGAGTTCGAAAAATTTGTCGCCAGAATCGTCTATTGGTTTAGCGGCAACGTAGCGGTTGGCCGCTACGTCACAGCGTTGAATTCCCCACTGCTTTTCGAAGAGAAAAAAATTGAACAACTCGATTCAATGCAGGCTTGGCTCCGTACGTTGCAGCGGCGAGCTGAGTCGGAACCGTTGTGGTTGATCAAACTTGAATTCGGTAAAAACAAGACTTTTCAAAAGATGATTCAGTGGGCAAGGAAAGTTGATTTCGATTGGACGCCAGTCAGTGGAACGTTGCCAGAGAAGATTCAATCCGCCATCGACAAGCTTGTTTACATGCGGCAGCACATTCGCGATTTGGTGGATTCAACGCTGCCAACGACCATTGCGGCGTGGGCAATCTGCGACCAAGGTACCGGGCCACTTCCTCGCACAGAAATTGAGTTAACACGATTTCGGTTGCGTCACATGTTGTTGAAGGAGACGGCGGCCAAGTTTGTCGAGGTCTCTGGCCAGCTTGGTTACGATCGCCTTCTCAAGATGATCGACGGCGGAAAATACTTTTCGAGCCACGACGAGTTATTTGCGATCTTACGAATGCTTAATGATGGCGCGGCCGTCAATGATTGTTTGTACGTTTCCAGTTCCGTTGGCGCCTCATGGGTTGGCTACGACGTTGAAGTGAAGCGAGCCAAGCGATTGATTGAACAAATTCGGCGGATCACTAATCAACCAGGTGGAGCATTGGATTCGAAGTTTCACCGGCTGTTCGTTAATCGACAGGCTCTTCAGATCGGTGAGTTGATTTTCGGTTGGTTAGACAGTTTTCCCAAAGAAGCCATTTCAGAACGCGCGCTTAAGATCATCGGTAACCTGCTCGAAGATTCTTCAGGAACCGTTGGCTCGTCTGTTTTTGGACCGCTGATTCTTGGTCGGCTGAAGCTTTGGTCGAGTCGACAACAGTCGCGTCGTGAAGCGGTTGAAAACGAGTCCCAATGGCCAGTAGGAGCACGTCAGTGGGTTCGACGGTTGGGGTACTATCAACGGATGACGGGGGAGGATTCTCGAGTTCCAAAGTCGCTTCAGTGTTTGCTCAAGTTCGATGAAAAACGAAGCAAGGAGCTGGCGTTTCTTCAAGCCCAATCAAACTCAGGAACCATCACGCAGGTCCAACAAATTCGCTTGGTTCACCTTTTGTCGAGTCCAGTTGAGCCAAAAAGTGTCAGCCAGTCTCGTTACGAGCGGACGGCACAAGACGTTTGTCTGCTGACGGGGTTGGATGCGCTTCGTCGTTCATTCGTCGATTCTGCAAAAGAAGTTTGGCACCGCGTTGCGGAACATGGCAACGAAAAGTGGTCTTTGGCTCGATGGATCGCGATGGCCAAATGGACTTGCGATATGTCAACGCTGGAGAAACGTCTCATGTGTCAGACGATGGAAGCTTGGAAAGAGCATGACAAGAATTACAAACGACATTTGCCATTCAATCAATCTTGGATTCGCGAGTCGCGAGATCAGTTTTCAAACATAAAGAACTGGCTGAATCCAAAACCGTTTTCAACCAAGGTCAACGATCAGCGCCTCAATTTCGAAGTCGTGATCGATCCGATTGAAACGTATCAGATGGGCACTTACTTCAATACTTGTTTAAGCCAAGGCGGCTGCAATGAGATGTCAGTGTTGCCAAACGCGGCGGAAGCAAACAAACAGGTTGTGTTTTGTGCGAACAAGCGAGGTGAGTTGATTGCGAGGCAGTTGTTGGCGATCACCAAGGATTTCAAAATCGTCGGCTACTACGTCTACGGGAATTTGAAAGATTCAGGAATTGATCGTGATTCGTTGGAGGCGGCGTTTAAGGCGTATGCTGATCAGATTGCAACTCAATGTGGGTTGAAGTTGAATCGTGATGAAGAGCCTCTGGAGCCTGAGAATCTTAGTAAGCTTTATTGGTACGACGATGATGTTGTTTCATGGAAGTAATGAGTTTTTGCCTGCGAACCGTATTTCGCTTTGAAGTCTCTAGCAAGGCCATGAGTACAGGGGCGCGGAGAATGGGACAGGCACCGCCGGTGAAATCCTTTTGAGGGATTTAGTTTTTTCGAGGCGGAGCCAGTCCCATTTTCCGCTTGCTTGGCTGGCTGGACGAAGCCAGTCCCATTTTCCGCTTGCTTGTTAGGCTGAAGACGGGTAAGCGGCGGCTTGCCTCAATAAATCAGCGCGTTCGACATGCTCACGGAGGTCCGGACGGCTCACCACAGCAGACACCCGCCGGTACTGCTCTCGACCTCGACGAACTCGAACAGACTGCTCTAACGCAATGGTGCGGGTTGACTTGCTCAAAGCCAATTCGCAAGAGGAAATACTAGAACAACAAATCCGAAAATCAGAGTTCCACGAGTAAATCGTAACATCTACCG
>CAYMFZ010000007.1:0-30333 GCA_964389585.1 uncultured Pirellulaceae bacterium
CAGACTTAAATATCATGATCCGAACCATCACGGCGTCACAAGGCTGGTGGCAAATCCCGGTTGGTGGCGGCATCGTCAGCCAATCCGATCCGCAAACCGAATACGAGGAGACCTGGACCAAAGCCGCGGGGATGCTTCGAGCGGTTACAATGGGCGATTCCAATTTGGCCGATTCGTCATCGAGTAGTTCATGATTCTCGTTATCGACAACTACGACAGCTTCGTTCACAACCTCGCTCGATATTTTCGACAGCTTGGTTGTCAGACGATTGTTAAGCGAAATGACGCTGTTGATCTGGACTGGGTTCGTGAACACAAACCGGACGCGATCGTTATTTCGCCTGGTCCATGTTCGCCCGATCAAGCAGGTTGTTCGGTCGAAATGGTAAAGACATTCTGTCAAACGATTCCTATCTTGGGCATTTGTTTAGGGCATCAATCCATCGTACAAGCCCTTGGTGGAACGATCACGCTCGCCCATGAACCGATGCACGGACGGCAAAGCCAGATTTCTCATGACGGTTCGCCGATGTTCCGCCAAATCGAACCTGCCTTCGATGCTGGACGTTACCATTCGCTGATCGCAAACGTTAAAGATCTGCCAGCGTGCTTGGCGATTACGGCGAAAACAGACGACGGAACAGTCATGGCGGTCGAACACAAAACGCTTCCGGTTATCGGACTTCAATTTCACCCGGAATCGGTTTTAACGGAGAGCGGCTATCAATTGCTGAGCAATTTCTTGGCTCTCGCCAACATTGAGCACACCATGAAGGAACTTCCCGAATCGCGGTTGGGAACTTGGACGAGTTCAAATTCCAATTCAAGCAGTGAACCGAATCCGCGAAAGTCTTCGAGGCTTTCCAGTAAATCGCTCGCCGCATCAAATCAAAGCGACACACCCAACTCAATCGAGGACTTACCATGATTCTCGAATCTCTTGTTACCACGGTAAACGAAGACGGAACTGCGAACGTATCGCCTATGGGTCCAACGGTTGCAGAAGACACTTTCGAGACGGGCAACTTCGAAACGTTTGAGCTACGACCATTCGACACGTCAAGAACGTTTGCGAATTTAAAGCGGACAAAGATGGGAGTCATGCACGTCACGGACGATGTTGAACTGTTTGCCCGCGGTGCGATTGGAAAATTGAGTTCGCTCCCTGAACTTGTTCCCGCTGAAAAAATAAAAGGGAATGCGATGGCGAACGCCTGCCGTTGGTATGAATTCGAAGTCGAGTCGATTGATGAAACCGGACCACGAATGAGTCTGATGTGCCGCTCCGTCCACTCGGTTCGAAACCGCGACTTTTGGGGATTCAATCGCGCGAAACACGCTGTCATTGAGGCGGCGATTTTGGCGACCCGCTTGAACTTCCTTCCGGCAGAAGAAATCCGCGATCAGTTTAGTCACTTGAAGATCATTGTCGGAAAGACAGCCGGTCCAAAGGAATCACGAGCTTTTGAGATCTTGGAAGAATTCGTTTCACAACATCCTTCGCAGGTCAAATTGTCGGATGGCGATGCGAAAACTGGGAGCTCTGTTCAGTGACCCAGCGAGTTTCAATCTCGGCGCCTTCGCGTCTTCACTTTGGATTATTTTCAATTGGAGACACGGTCGCCCGAAAGTTTGGCGGCGTCGGCTTAATGATTGACGATCCACGTGTCGTTGTGAGTGCTGAACCTTCCGAAACATTTTCAATCAACGCTGAAGATCAAAAAGTTGCCGACGCAGTTTCGCAAGCGATTCGAAAGTGGTTTTCGACTTTCCGAGTTTTCCTGGCAACCGAGTTAAAGATTGATTCGATCCAGGATTTGCCAGATCAGCTAACTGTCAATTCGATTCCACCGCGCCATTCGGGCTTGGGCACTGGAACTCAACTGGCGTTTGCATCTGCTTTGGCGACCACGAAACTGTTGGGACTTCCTACGCCAAATGCCGACGAACTTTCAGTCGCGGTTGATCGTGGAAAGCGATCGGGAATCGGCTCCCACGGATTTTTTCGTGGAGGCTTGTTGGTTGACCGAGGAAAGCTACCGAGCGAAACGCTTGCACCTTTGGATTTACAATCGTCTTTTCCAGATGCCTGGCGAATCGTCACTGCGATTCCGAGTCTTCCTGAAGGGCTCTCAGGTCAACAGGAACTCGATGCGTTTGGTCGGCTGCCCGATTCAACTGAGGCAGATCGGATTGAAATGATTGAACTCGTTCGCAAAAAAATTATCCCGGGAGTAACACAGACGGATTACGATTTGTTTGCCAATGGCGTATTTGAGTTTGGCCATCGAAGCGGCATGATGTTCGAGCAAATTCAAAACGGTCCGTATAATGGATCCACGCTCGAAGGCTTGGTTCACAAGATCCGTGAGTTTGGCGTGCCCGCAACCGGGCAAAGCTCATGGGGTCCTTGCGTTTTTTCCGTCACAAGTAACGATGAACAGGCGAATCAGTTGGTTGAATTCTTGCGAACTCAAACTGAATTCGATTGTCAATTGAATATCGCGAAAGCCGACAATGTGGGTGCAAGCCAAACGGTTGGCCAGTAAGTCATTTTGCGGGGCTTAAACTACTGAATTTCCAATTCGATTTGAGTTTATGCTTCCAATTTACGTTACGAATTTGGCTGATCTCAATTCGTTGGCTCCACCGTCCAACCATCCCTTTTAAGTTCTATTGTTTAGCATCAACAGAAATCATCATGCCAACTCTTGGAGTCAACATAGATCACGTGGCGACCGTTCGTCAGGCTCGTCGCACCACTGAACCTGACCCTGTTTGGGCTGCGGCGATGGCGGAGTTAGGTGGGGCGGACCAGATCACCGTGCACTTGAGGCAAGACAGGCGACACATTCAAGACCGCGATGTTCGCTTGCTCAGCGAAACCGTCAACGTCAGGCTCAACATGGAGTGCGCGTGCGTTGTGGAGATGCTGAACATCTCTTGTGAATTGAAACCGCATCAAGTCTGTCTCGTGCCCGAAAAACGAGAAGAAGTCACCACCGAAGGTGGACTTGATGTCGTAGCAAATCGCGATCGCGTTGGCGATGCAATCAAACAGCTTCAATCAACCGGAATCGTTGTCAGTTTATTCATCGATCCGGATCAGCACCAAATCGCCATGGCATCGGAATTAGGCGCCGAAGCGATTGAGCTTCACACCGGAACGTACGCTTTGGCGACTTCGGAGAATGAAAGTGGCCAACAGCTCGAGATTCTCGCAAACGGTTGCAAGCTTGGAATTGATGCTGGGTTGCGAGTCGACGCGGGGCACGGGCTGACTTACTCCAACGTACTTCCGGTTGCGAAAATTCCCGGAATGGCTGAACTCAACATTGGTCACAGCATCGTCTCGCGCGCGTTGTTTGTTGGTTTTCAGCAGGCAGTGCGTGAAATGAAACAGCTTTGCCAATCCGTTTGAGTTTGTCGGTTAGGTCATCGGCGATATCAAGGCATTGGAAGCTTGGCAACTCTCTGCGTGTCAATCAATTAACGCTTCTCAAGCCAATTCGAACCAAGACCTGCCAAGTGTGGGTCTTTCTTGGTTTGAGCGCTAGAAAAACCGATCAACAAACCGTATCATTCTGTGTCTTGCGTTGCTGATCGGCGAATAAAGCGATTGGCGATTGAAGCGCAGAGATTGTCACGTTGAAACAGGAGTAGTTGATTATGTCGCGTAAAGGTTCTGATTTTGCTGGTCTGTCTGTCGCCTTGGTTACTCCTTTCAAGGATGGCAAACTCGACGTGGCGGCTTTGAAAGAGCAAATCGAATTTCAGATCGATGCCGGCACAAACTGCTTGGTTCCTTGTGGCACGACTGGCGAATCTCCAACGCTTTCGCACCCAGAGCATGAGCGCGTGATTTCGGAAACGATTCAAATCGCCGCCGGACGAATCAAAGTCATGGCGGGCACTGGATCCAACAGCACTGACGAAGCGATCAGTTTGACCGAATGGGCAGCCAAAGAAGGCGCCGACGCCACGCTGCAAGTCGCACCGTACTACAACAAGCCAACTCAAGAAGGGTTCTTCCAGCACTACAAGGCGATTTCAGAAGCCGTTCACATTCCAATCTGCGTCTACAACATCCCTGGCCGATCTGGAAAGAATATCGAACCGGAGACGATCGCACGGATTGGCGAATTCGATAACGTGACGATGGTCAAAGAAGCCACGGGCTCACTGGATCAAGCTTCACAAATTCTCTCGCTGACCAATCTCACGGTTCTAAGTGGTGACGACTCTCTCACGTTGCCGTTGCTTTCTGTCGGAGCTGAAGGTGTTGTTTCTGTGGTTGGTAACATCGTCCCGCAAGACATGATCGCTTTGGTCAACGCTTTCACAAGCGGCGACATCGCGGGTGCTCAGAAATGGCATCACAAACTGTTTCCATTGTGCCGTGACATGCTGGGATTGGCGACCAATCCTATCCCGCTCAAGGCTGCCATGGCAGAGCTCGGTCGTGACACTGGAGATCTTCGCCTGCCAATGACGCCGCTCAGCGACTGTGAGCTGAAGGCTCTACGCGAAACACTCGCGAGTTATGGACTCGAAGCCGTCGCTGTTTAACTCCGGCTTGTTATCCACAATTTTGAATTAGTGAATGTCGACGTATGTCTGATTATTTCGTTCCCGTTTTGCCGAGCGCAAACATTGAGCGCGATGTAAAGTTCTACGTCGATGGACTTGGATTCGATCAAGTGTTCGCGGACAAGATGTACGCACTTTTGCGCCGACAGGATTTGGAACTTCACCTCCAGTGGCATGCGGACACGGATGACGACCCGTTGCTGGGAGGCAGTGTCATCCGAATCATCTCGGCTGATGTGGATGCTTGGTATGCCACGGTGGTCGAACGAAAGATCATTACGCCCAACCATGAGCCTAAGCAAACTGCCTGGGGGACTTACGAGTTTGGATTTTTTGACCTCAACAAAAATGCCGTTTTTATCGCGAAGAAAAACCAACCAAGCTCGTAACGAGTGGGCAGTCGATTGCGGCATTAACCATTGATTGAACAATAATTGACTGCACCAGGAATTCGGCATGACGATCAACCGACGAAAGTTTATCAAACGTTCCGCTTGTCTCTCAGCTTCTGGAGCGTTTGTTTACACGGGAACCAAATCCACCGCCGCGACGCTGCGATCTAAAGCAAAACAAACGACAACACCTCAAGCCCAAGCCAATCGTCCGCTATTTATAGCGACATGGCCCTTTGGAAAGTTCGCCTGCGAAGCCGCAGTCAAGGTCGCGACCGAGTCGGGCTCGATGCTTGACGCGATTGAAAAAGGCATCTGGGTAACCGAAAGCGACATCAAGAACGCATCGGTCGGAATCGGCGGAATCCCCAACGCCAATGGCCAAGTTGAACTTGATGCGTGCATCATGAATGGCCCTGATCACAATGCCGGCAGTGTCGCTGGATTACAGGATATCGCACATCCCATTTCAGTCGCGCGGCAGGTCATGGAAAAGACTCCGCACGTTATGCTGGTGGGCGAAGGCGCGAAGCAATTCGCCATTGAGCATGGTCAAGCCGAAACGAATTTGTTGACGGACAAGCAGAAAGCGAATTGGCAGAAATGGAAACTCGAACAAGCTACCGAAAAGAAACAACCCGCCATCAACGAAGAGAACCACGACACGATTGCCATGCTCGGACTCGACGCCGACGGTAATTTGTTTGGCGGTTGTTCAACAAGCGGTTGGGGCTACAAGATTCCCGGCAGAGTAGGGGATTCGCCGATCATTGGAAGCGGACTCTATGTCGACAACAAAATCGGTGCCGCTGGCGCGACGGGACTTGGTGAAAACGTGATGCGGCACTGCGGTTCGTTCTTGGTGGTTGAGATGATGCGAAACGGTGCGAGCCCAACAGAAGCATGCGAGCAAGCCGTCAATCGAATTGCCGAATTAGACCCGAAGAATCTTGACAACCTCGACATCAACTTTATTGCGCTGTCAAAATCAGGCGAATACGGAGCCGCGGGAACGAGCAAGGGCTTTCGCTATGCCGTTGCTCACAAAGACGGAAGCGAAGTCTTGGACTCAAAACCGCTTTCTGAAAAAGCGATTGGGCCAGAAGGTGGAAACACGAAGTAGCAGGAGAAAAGGCAACCGACTGGATGCGAGCGACTTTGAATAAGCGGCTTATTCTTCGTCTTGAGGTCCGCGATTCAGCAATCCGGCACTGGTTTTATAAAACTTCTCCCGTCGCGTCTTCGACATTTCAGCGCTTTCGCTTTGCTGCGTTTGAAGATCGTTGAACATCGCCAAAGTGAACGGGCACTTGAGATGCTCCATTCGAAAATTGATATAATCAGCCTCTTCTTGCGGCAACACACCCAAAAGAAAATTCCCC
Organism: uncultured Pirellulaceae bacterium; assembly: GCA_964389585.1. Taxonomy (GTDB): domain Bacteria; phylum Planctomycetota; class Planctomycetia; order Pirellulales; family Pirellulaceae; genus Mariniblastus. Next base: position 6,365 of record CAYMFZ010000007.1, read on the forward strand.
ATCGCTTCGGTCGTTGGCACTCCGATTTGATTTCGACGCCAAATCTCACCCAATGTGTGAATCCCTGCATCTCGGCGACCGTTAATCATCGATAGTCGACGCAGCAGTTCTTTGTCGGTCTTGATCGTGGCCTCGATTTCAGCGGCTCGGTTTGAGTCAAGCGATTCATCCAGATAGGCTTCGAGTTCAGCGTCAGTAAATTGAGTTGTCACGGGTAGCCGTCGGAAGTTAAGTCTATTGAAAACGAAAACGGGAATTGAGAACCTTTCAATTCGAAACTTAATTTTAAGATAACCACTTGAATCCAGCAATTCAGCTAAATTCAAATCCGGTTAGATTTCCAATCATATCTAATTAATTGGCTTGCTTGGTAACTAGTCAGTTGAAAAGTGACTTGAATCAATCAGGATACAAGGGTTTAAATCTGCCCGAATGCGTCACGGATTTGGATACAACATCGTCTTTCCTAAGTAAGTCAAACATGAAAATTCTGCTCTCGACTCAAACATTGCTTGCGGTTGCCTTTTTACTCTTGGTCGCGAACCACAACATTGCGATTGTCGCCGCTGGGCAAGCGCCTCAAGAAAAAGAGTCGCCAACTGAGCAACCGGTTGTGTCTGGCCAAGCCCAGACCGCGTCGACCGGACTCGTCGCGCGAGGAGTCGTATTCAGCGACCTCGATAACGATGGCGAATTTGGCGAAAACGATGCGCCGTTTCGCAATGTAAAGGTATCCAATGGCAAGGACATTGTGCTGACGGACGAAAATGGAAAGTATGAAATTCCGGTCGAAGAGGATTCAGCCGTCTTTGTCATCAAGCCGTCGGGTTATCGAACGGCAATGAATGAAAACAACCTTCCGCAGTTCTTCTACCTCCACAAACCTGATGGCTCGCCCAAGCTAAAGTTCCCTGGCTCGAAACCGACTGGTGCTTTGCCACAGTCCATCGACTTTCCACTTTACGAACAACCGGAACCTGAAGCGTTCAAGATCCTCTTGTTTGGCGATCCTCAACCTCGAAATCATACCGAAGTCGACTACATCGCTCACGACGTGGTCTCTGAGCTCATTGACGATGGCAGCGCGTTCGGAGTCACGCTAGGCGATATCGCTTTCGACAATCTTGACACGTTTAAGTCACTTAACCAAGCGATCGCGATGATTGGAATCCCTTGGTACAACGTCATCGGAAATCATGATCTGAATCTGGACAGCATGACGCGCAAGAACATCAACGAGACGTTTGAAGCGACTTATGGTCCATCGTATTACTCATTTGATTACGGTCAGGTTCATTTTGTTGTACTCGATAACATTGATTGGGCTGCCCCGACGCCCAAGAATAACCGATGGCATTTCGTTGGCGGTTTTGGGAAACAACAACTGGACTTTCTAAAGAAAGATCTCTCTATGATCCCTGAATCACAGATGGTCGTTCTCTTGATGCACATTCCAATCATGGGCATCAACGACAAGGCTGAATTTTTTAAGCTGATTGAGAAACGGCCCTACTGCGTGTCAGTTTCAGGTCACACGCACGACCATCGTCACATGTTTTTGGGTAAAGAAGATGGCTTCAACGGAAAAGAGAAACACCACCACATTGTCAACGTGACGGTTAGCGGTAGCTGGTGGTAAGGTGCCAAAAATGACAACGAGATTCCGCATTCGACGATGGCCGATGGAGCTCCCAACGGATACTCGATCATGACGTTCGACGAAAACGGTTACAAGTTAGACTTTAAGGCGGCGGGGCGACCAGCCAGCGAACAGATGCGAATTCACTTGCCCACCACGATGGACACCAATGAAACAGCTCAACAAGAAATTTGGGTAAACGTTTATAACGGTTCGGAGTACTCAAAAGTTTCCATGTCGATCGACAACAATGGAAAATGGATTGAGTTGGAAAAGAAACTGGTCAACGATCCTTACTTTGCGATGTTGTCTGAACGCGACAAAGGTATCGAGCCGAAATTGGCAAAGCCCAAAGTCTCCCACCATCTTTGGACGGCGAAACTTCCCGAGGGAATCTTGCCGGGTGCTCATTTGGTTCGTGTCCAAACTACGGATCGTCATGAACGAACTTATCACGCTCACCGTAGCATTCGAGTAACGGGAACTCCTGTACCTAAGCCCGACACTCCGGTCGAGGAAAAAAGTGAAGACGCCAAGGCGACTTCAACAACAACCAAATAGTTTTTGAATTGATGAGTCATGCGAGAATGAGCGTGAACGATTTACATTCTCAATTTCAAATTGGTCGTTGCCGCGCTGGCTTCATCTTGGTCTATTAAAACATCTGATTGACCAACAAGAATTCGCAGCTTTTTATTAACTTGAAGTCATCTGGCTTCAGAAACTGAATCCGGTATTAGAACGTGAACGCACGCAAAGCACCTGAAACTGACATGGACCTTGAGGCGATCAAAGACGCGGTCCGGACGATTTTGAAAGCCGTTGGCGAAGATCCCGATCGGCCGGGCTTGCTGGAAACTCCCCGACGTGTAGCACACATGTATGCCGAGATGTTCTCTGGGTTGAGCTTGGACCCAGCCCGCCACCTCAAGGTCACTTTTCCCGAACAGTACGACGAGATCGTGCTGATTCGCGACATTACGTTCACCAGCATGTGCGAACATCACTTACTTCCATTTACCGGCGTTGCACATGTCGCCTACATTCCGAACGGCAAAGTTACTGGACTTAGTAAGATCGCGCGAGTCGTAGAAGAAGTCTCGCGCAAGCCGCAAGTGCAAGAACGAATGACGCAGACCATCGCCGAAATGGTTAACAAGCACCTAAGCACGTCTGGCGTTGCCGTTGTCATCAGTGCCGAACACTCATGCATGTCGATCCGCGGCGTCAGAAAACCAGGCAGCCGCACGATTACCAGCGCTCTTCGCGGTGAGTTCAAAGACAATCATTTGACACGTTCGGAGTTGATGTCGTTGATAAACGGAAAGACCTAAGCTTCCGGCTCCGCGCTGAAACTCCTGATAAATTTGCATCGTGACGTGGAACGATCGTCACTTGATCCAATACGGCGAACCGCAACCAAGACGACGATTCTGGCTGCAATGAGTCGCTCATCTGAAACGATGCCGATAATTCTTGGCATTCTCTATTCGGCTGATGGTTAACCCTCAATTGGTTTAGCCTTCTTTCCTGCGTGTCTTTGTCACACGAAACAACTCGCGACTTGCTAACCGTTTTTGCAAACTTTCGAAATTGCGGTTTTTCTTGCGCGATGAAACAGGTGTTAACGCGATTCTGCTGGGAACTGCAAACAACGCTCCGCAAATTGTAAAGCTTGAATTTTCAATTTGAATGAAAACCCTCCGCGCGTTTCCGCGCTTTGCTTTGGATCAAAATTTTCTTTCTGCATCGACCAATTCTCAATCTAAGTTTCGCTGTGCCTAACGAATCTCGAACTTGGATTGAGACACATCCTGTTCGCAAGCCCCAGCTAACTTCTTGAACAAACTACTGAGCAATGAACAACGCCAAAATCAAAATTTTGTTGATCGAGGACAATTCGGACGACGCCGCATTGGTTAACCGATTGCTCAAGAGCAACGATACCGGAAACGTTGAAATTAATTGGGTTCAAACGGTTGCCGACGCCGAAGCTTCCATGCTTGAGTCACAGTTTGATCTAGTTTTGACTGACCTCGGTCTCCCTGATTCCAACGGAATCGAAACCCTAGTTCAACTTCGCAAAATCAACAGTTTGATTCCGATCATTGCGCTGACGGGACAAGAAACCGATCTCGGTGTTGATGCGATTCGCGCCGGAGCCAACGATTACATTCCCAAAGATTCCGTTAGCAAACCCATCATTTCTCGCGCCATCGGTTATACGCTTGAGCGTTCACGGATGATTCGGTGCCTCAAGGAAGCCAACGAATCACTCGAGCGCAAGAACGAACACCTGGGGCAGATGTACCGGATGTCTCAACAGTTCGTTGACAACGTTTCGCACGAGTTTCGAACTCCCCTTACAGTGATCCGAGAATTTGGTGCCATCATTCGCGACGGTATCGATGGACCAGTGACTGACGAACAACATACGCGTTTGACAACGCTTATTAGCCGTACCGACGATCTGGCAATGATGGTCGACGACTTGTTGGACACGAGCCGCTTGGAGGCTGGATTACTCAGAGTTTGTCGACAAGAACATCAATTGACTTCGATCGTCAATCAAGTTCAACGAATGCTGAAACCCCGGGCCGAGTCGAAAAGAATCGACTTGGTTGTTAAGCCAATTTCGAATCAAGTATCGATCTACTGTGACGAAGAGAAGCTTCGTCGTGTCTTGATTAACTTGATCGTCAATGCGATTAAGTTCACTCCGATCGAGGGCCAGATCGAGGTTTCTGCTGAGCAGTACGACCGCGACCGAATCCGGATCACTGTTGCCGACAACGGCCCAGGAATTCCCAAAGACGACTTAGCAAGGATCTTCGACCGCTTCCAACGCGTTGAAGCCCATCATCGCATGGCTAGTTGTAAAGGTTTCGGCCTAGGTTTGAGTATCGCCAGAGCGTTGGCGTCATTGAATCTTGGATGCCTTCAGGTCGCCAGTAAGGAAGGATTGGGAAGCCAGTTCTCAGTGCTTGTGCCAGTGGCAGATCTGGATTCAGTGCTTCGTTGCTATCTTGAGCAGCGAGAAAGCTCCATCGCAGATAACCCAGAAATTAGCCTCTTAGAGATAAGTCCATCGTCTTTCGACGACAAAGACAAGTTCGACATACTCGAGACGATTGACGACTTCTTGCGTTCAAGCGTCAAGTCATTCGACCTTGTCCTTCAAGTTGACGAATCTCGCTGGCGAGTCTACTCATGCACAGGTGAAAACAGCCTGCCAGCGTTTACTTCTAACCTGCAAGGAGAGTGGAAGAAGCTACGTCGCAATCATTACGGCTCAACCTTGCCAGAACTTCAACTCGACATCAAGGCAACAGTCGACATTGTGGCAGGCAGGGCCGGTCTTTTGAGCCACTCAACGGGATCGAATGAACCAACGACTTCCGAGCCTACCGGCAGCGACAACAAACACATTTTGGTCGTCGACGACGAACACGACGTTGCGACTGCGATCGAGGCTCGCCTCAATGCCAACGGATTCGATGTTTCGCTTGCTGACGATGGATTGAAAGGCTTGACGGCGGCACAGACTTTATCGCCAGATGCGATCCTTTTGGATATTCGTATGCCAAAACTGGACGGGTTGTCCGTCTTGAATCGACTCAAATCCAATCCGGCAACCGCCGAAACTCCCGTCATCGTTTTGTCTGCAAGCTTGAGTGACAAACAAGTTGTACTCGATAGCGGAGCAAATTTCTTTCTACAAAAACCGTTCCAATCAACCGCGATTCTCGCAGCCCTTGAATCCGCTTTAACTCAATCAGAAAACAAATAGAACCAATGACAAACGAACAAACAAAACAAACTGTACTCATCGCAGATCACGACCAAGAACTCACAGATGTCTTGGCCGAACAATTCAGGAACTTGGGACTGCAAGTATTCACTGCCCAAAGTACTGCGGAAGCCGTCGACGTCATGAACGATCAATTCCCTGATTTAATCGTCCTGGACATTGAGTTGGCCGCAGGCAATGGAAAAACGTTTTTCGATGTACTTTCGACGATGGAAGAAAGCAAAGAGATCCCTTTAATCGCGCTTTGCGATACAGGCGATCTTGCCAGTGTCGCGCGCAGCGATTCTGCGATGGCTTACTACGTTACCAAAAGTATTGAGTCGTGGCCGAACATCGAAATGTTCACGTACGAACTTACCGTTCTCTGCCCCGATGCCGCAAAAACACTTAACTAATTTAATACGAAATCACTTCACACACTTAGATTCAGATTTAAAGGAAATCCCGATGACAGTTTCAACTAACGATTCTTGCGTGCAAAACAACACTCAAGTACAAACTTCGCCAAGAAAAACGATTCGCGTTATTGATAACGTTTTCACCCAGGTCGGATTTGACAAGTGCTTTCTTGATAACCCACAGCCTCCCAGACGTCCTCATATTAAAACGCAAGAAGTTGAGATGCCTTTGATTTTGCACGTTGATGACGATGTGGATTTGGTGGATGCAGTTACGTCTCGGCTGAAAGCCAATGGCTACCGCGTCGCGTGTGCCTTGGATGGAATTTCGGGTGTTCAGGCTGCACTTCTCTATCCAGCGGATGCAATCATTCTCGATTACGACATGCCTAATGGTCGTGCGGACACTGTGATTGATTTGCTCAAGGCAAACGATCGGACCAAAGACATTCCAATCGTCGTCTTGACTGCGATTCAGAAAAAGTCACTCAAGCGTGAACTTCTCAGCAAGGGTGCTGACATGTTCATGACGAAGCCCTTTGATTTTGAAGAGCTACAAGAAAACGTTACTTCTTTAATTGATACTAAAAACTGAATCACCACGAATCAGTTTTCTCTTCAGCATAGGCGACATCATGTCAGCGACAATAATCAAATTCGATCCCAGTATCTCGATGCCATCGCAGCGGAAACGCAGACGGTTGAGGCCTTTAGTTTCTACACGACGGGTTTCTAATGACCTTGGCAATGGAGTCGATGAAACTTCGATTGAAAACACGGCGGGCGTCGCTGCAGGAATTACTGATTCCAAAACCGATTTGGAAATGCGTTTGCAGATGCAAACTCGCGAATTGGAATCAGCCCGGTTGGAGTTGGAATCCTATCGAAACGAATCGCAGCGATTCCTCTCGGCCATTTCTCATGATTTGAAAGCGCCGATTCGAGCGATAACAGGTTTTTCGAGATACCTTCAAGAAGAATACGCAGGCAAACTTGATGCTGATGCCGACGATTACATCACGAGAATCGTCAGTGGTGCTGAACTATTGAAGGAGCAAATTTCGAGCCTCGCGACTCTTTCAAGCGTTACGATTAATTCCAGCCCTTTTGTTCCGGTAAACCTTTCTGGCTCGTTAAACCAAGCGGAATCCGCTTTGTCAGAAACGATAGCCCAACGAGGCGCCGTGATTGAGTGCGATGATCTTCCAACTGTGCTTGGTGTTGAATTTCAGTTGACCGAACTACTTTATTGCCTGATTGAGAACGCAGTTAAGTTCAACGTTTCCTCAACTCCTACCGTAACAATCAAATCGGAGTTGCAAGGCGAGAATCATCTGATCACGATTTCCGACAATGGAATCGGAATGAATATCAAACATCTCGAGCGAGCAATTGAGATTTTCCAACGGTTGAATCCCAAAGACAAATTTTCGGGCGTCGGTGCTGGACTTACTATTTCTCAACGCATCGTCCACCACCATTTTGGAAAAATCTGGTTGGTTTCTCGCACCGAATCCGATCCGAACTTCGAAGCAGGAACGACGGTAAACATTCTCTTGCCAGCCATCGCCGAGTAATAGAGCCATCATCCGTTCTTCCATGCCCCTAGATCCTCGACAATGATCACTCGCTCAACCGAATTTAAATGCTCACTTACGCCAAGAACATAAATTCTTCAAATCCTTTAACCGCATTTGATGCGAGTAGAAAGCTGCAGGCGGCTGCGAAGCTTAACTCAATCCATTGGATCATCATTCTTTTTTCGATCTTCCTTTCATTCATCGCATGGCGATATGCATACACGACACACCAGGCGAAAATTGAAGCCAGATTTGACCGTGAGGCGGACCAATTTGTTGAGCTAATTCTAGAGAGAATGAAAAGTTACGAAGACGCCTTATGGGGCGGAGTCGCAATGATCCAGGCATCGGATGATGAAGTTGACATCGAAGACTGGACGACCTACGCAGAACATCTGCATATTGAAAAGACTTACCCCGGAATTAACGGGATTGGCGTCATCCACTCTTTACCAACAAGCCAAATTTCAGATTACGTTGAACGTCAACAGAAGCTGCGACCGGAGTTCAAGATCTACCCGCCGCACGCCGGCGACCTCAGTATGCCCATCTCTTACATCACGCCGGTTGCAGAAAACCGGGAAGCAATTGGGCTTGATATCGCACATGAAACCAACCGTTTCACAGCCGCCAAAAAATCTAGAGACTCCGGATTTGCCCAAGCGACTGGTCCCATCACTTTGGTTCAAGACAACGGTAAGACTCCGGGCTTTTTGCTCTATGCGCCCTACTACAAAAACGGAATTAGCCAGACTTCTAGTGACCGAAAGGCAAACTTTCAGGGCCTTGTTTATGCGCCATTCGTTGTCAAGACACTGATGCGTGGCGTTTTGGAAAACGAAAAACGTCACATTGGCGTTAGCATGAAAGATGCTGACAAGATTCTTTACGATGAACACTTAGAGGCAGAACCCGACTTTGACGCCAACCCTTTATTTAGACGGACCGTGGAAGTTCCGTTTTACGGACGCTCGTGGCAAATTGACATTTGGAGTTCAAAATCATTCCGCACGGCCGCGACAAGCCACCAGCCACTACTTATCTTGCTCAGCGGAGTTCTTGTCGACGTGTTGTTAGTCTTTCTGTTTTTAACCATCACAGATTTTTCTGGTCGAGCGTTGAAGTACGCCGATTCAATGACGGGTGAGTTGAAAGAAAATGCAAAACAGTTGGAAGCGAGTCAAAAGGAGACGGCAGCTCGCGCCGCCCAATTGGAACTGTCCAATCAAGAACTCGAACAGTTCGCAACAATCGCTTCGCATGACTTACAAGAGCCACTTCGAAAGGTGGCGACTTTTTGTGAATTGCTCGACGAAGAGTATGGTGACACTTTGAATGAAGAGGGAAAGTCATACATCAAGTACGCAGTGGACGGTTCTCACCGGATGCGGTCGCTGATTCAAGACTTACTTACGTTTTCGCGAATCAAATCAGAATGCGAGCCATTTAAAATATCGGGATGCGAATCCGCATTGAGCCTCGCGAAACTTAACCTGGAAAGTGCGATTGAAGAGTCAAATGCACGCTTGTCAAACGATCCGCTGCCAGAACTTTTTGCCAGCGAAAGACAACTTGCCCAGCTCTTTCAAAATCTGATTGGCAATGCGATCAAGTACAGGCAAGAGGAGTCCCCAAGAATCCATATCGGAGTCGAGGAAAACGAAAACCAATGGTCATTTTCGGTCACTGACAACGGCATCGGAATTCAGCCCGAGTATCGGGAACAGGTCTTTGGAATTTTTAAAAGGCTTCATACCAAAAGCGAGTATTCGGGAACGGGAATTGGCCTAGCGATTTGCAAGCGAATTGTCGATCGAATGCATGGAAAAATTTGGGTAGGAGAAAAGGAAGGGCAGGGCTGCAAAGTCTGCTTCCAAATTCCAAAAAATCCCAATGATTCAGATCACACGCAAGTAGCCCAAGGGAGCAACCAATGTTAACAACTGAAACCAATACGAATCAAATTGACATTTTGTTGGTCGACGACGACGAGGGCGATGTCTTACTCACGCGCAAGGCACTTCAAAAGCAACATCTATACAGCTCGATTAGCTCAGTCAGCGACGGCGTAGAAGCTTTAAAGTTCTTACGCCACGAGGCGCCTTATGAGAATGCCGCTCGACCTGACCTGATTCTTCTTGATCTCAACATGCCTCGCAAAGATGGCCGAGAAACGCTGGCGGAAATAAAAGCTGATGAAAGCTTAAAATCTATTCCAGTTATCGTTTTGACCACCTCGGACGCTTATAAGGACGTCGCGAAAAGCTACGACCTCAAGGCCAGTTGCTTCATCACAAAGCCGGTGGACCTCAAGCAGTTTGTCAAAGTCGTTCAGTCGCTCGAAGAGTTCTGGCTAACGATTGTGAAATTTGCTCCGCGCTAGCTGTTCATTGCTCCCGCCATTCCTGAGAAGTAATTCAAGACTGCAAGCTCGGCGATGTCCTTGGAGAACACGTTGGGTTTACGATGAAATTCGCAGAAATCACGACACTGGTGAAGAAGATCCAGCACGTGGCAGAAACGGAATGGTCGACTAACTCGCTTGTAGTGATATTCAATCAAGTGTTCCAACACACCAGGCTCGACCTGAAAATTCATACGCTGAAGCTCTTTTTCGAACAACGATCGAAATTGAATTTCTGTTGGATCGAAGACTTCTACCTTGTAAGGAATTCGACGCAGGAACGCTTCGTCGCATAATTCGGTTGGTTCAAGGTTGGTTGAGAAAATCAGCAACTGTTCGAACGGCAGCGAGATCTGGCGTCCGGAAGGGAGATTGATGAAGTCGTTTCCTGACTCCATTGGAACAATCCAACGGTTAAGTAGTTCTCGGGTTGAAATTTGTTGACGCCCAAAGTCATCGACGATTAGACATCCGCAGTTGCTCTTCACATGAATCGGGGCTTCGATAATTCCAGTGACCGGATTCAAGGTCGCTTCGAGGTGCTTCATTTCCAATTCACCACCGACGGCAATCGTTGGACGCCGAATTCGAATCCAGCGTTCATCAATTTGATTCTCTTCCATGATCCCAACGTTTTGAGGCAGGGGAGCCGCTTGATGGACGCTCGGATCGAACATTCGAATGACTTCGCCGCCAACCGTCAGTGAGCGAGGAATCCAAATGTGCTTCCCGAGTGAATCAATGGCACGAGAAGCGATGCTGGTCTTTCCGTTTCCGGGAGCACCGAACAGGAACATGCTTTTGCCTGAGTTGATCGCCTGACCAAGCTGACTGACTTGGAGATCCGTGACTTCAAGATCGCTCAATGCAGCCGAAACGTCTTGAAATGTTGGCTTAAGATTCTTAATCGATTGACGCATGATCGACTTGCGATACTCAGCAAGACTGACGGGAGCGGCGCCACAGTAGGTGCTTCGAGAAAGATGAATTCTCGCTTGCTCGACGCCCTTAGGCGACAACTCGTACTCATAGTCACCCACGCCCGCTGCGTTCTTGTGACCAACTAACAAATCGGATTTCAGCGTATCCAGAACTGGGCGAAGCAAGCCAAATGGAACTTTGACTTGGGAAGCGATTCGGCCACCTGACTGATTCCCGTGCAAGAACAAGAACTTGAGCACCAACGGAAAGAGATCGTTCTGATGAAGCCCAGCTTCTTTTAGCGAGCCTGTCGCGGAATAAATGATTCTGCTGCAACGTTTTCAGCGCCAGCGTTGTCCTGACTTTGAACAATTGGCATCTCGACTGCACCTGGCGTGAAATTAGATTGCGTGTCCATTTTGATTCCGTATTTATGGGTTTAACGTCAGGGTGAAGTGAGGTGCGAGAGCCTTTTTTGGTGTTTCTTATCGAATAATCGTTACAGCCGGTGCAATGAGAATTGGACACCGACACGAGCTTGATTCGTAAGCTACGCTCTCGCATCTCGGTATATTTTCGGCGAATGCATATGACCTGATCAATCATTTTGCGGCCCCCGTTCTGACCGGTTGCGCCGTCATATTTACTCGCTCAATTTTTCGTTTTGTAACGATGATTCACGTCCGGCAATTAACAAAATCCTACAAAGACCTCCAAGCAGGTCACTTCACCGCGCGGGACGGAATCAGCTTTGACGCGATGCCTGGACAAATCTATGGGCTCCTGGGACCAAACGGAGCTGGCAAGACGACCGCGCTTCGAATCTTAAGCACGGTTTTGAAACCAACCGCGGGGACTGCAATTGTTAATGGCTTCAACGTGGTTGAAGATGCCGGCGCGGTTCGGCGTCAAATCGGTTTCGTCTCAACCAACACTGCAATCTACGATCGAATGACGGCTTGGGAGATGGTCCAGTACTTCGGTCAGCTCTATGGAATGCCGCTTGAGAAACTTCACTCGCAAATGGAAGGCATTTTTGAGCGATTTCAAATGAATGAAATTCGAAATGTCCTGTGCAGCAAAATGTCGACAGGCATGAAGCAAAAAGTTTCAATCGTTCGAGCACTCATTCACAACCCTCCCGTTCTGATTTTTGACGAAGCGACTTCCGGCCTTGATATTCTCGTCGCCCGAGAAGTCTTGAGAACCGTCGAGCAACTTCGAGATCAGGGAAAATGCATCATCTTCTCATCTCATATTATGAGTGAGGTCCAACGTCTTTGCGATCGAGTCGCGATCATGAATCGCGGCCACATCCTTGCGGAAGGCACCATCGACGAACTGGCAGACAAGTACGAAGAAGATGATGTCGAGGAGCTTTTTTATCAAATGATCTCTGTTTCAGAAATGAAATACGAGGCAAGCTTAAAATCCAATTCCACTTCAGCCGGGACGCATTAAGCGAGAACAAACATGAAGTGGCCAAACGTAAAACTGATTTTTCGACGCGAGTTGCGCGATCAACTTCGTGATCGAAGAACATTGTTCACCGTCGCGATCATGCCAATGGTGCTCTACCCATTGATGGGCATGGCGATGTTGCAAGTCGCTCAATTCATGCGCGAATACCCCAGCAAAGTCTGGATCGTTGGCATGGAGAACCTACCAGAAAGTCCAAGGCTGGCCGTTGATGGAAAAATCAATCCGAATCTTGGTCAGGCCGAGAGCAATTTAATTGACTTGGTTTTCTCCGAGCAAGGTGATCGCGAATTCCAGTCGATCATTAAACAGTTTCGAGAACAGACTGAAATGACTCGCGCGCCGGATCTCGTCGACCAACTGATTCAAAAAGAGATGCAGGCAAGAGGTATCGATGTCGCGATCTTTGTTCCATCTCAAATTCGACTTCCTTCTCCAAACTTGGGATCGGATGAAGAATTAGAATCAAGCCATTCAGAATCAGAAGAAAATTCGCTTGCACTGGCAGACGGAAATCAAGCTGAAAAATCGCCCGAGATTTATATCTTTCAAAATTCAGCCGTCGACAAGTCTCGAATCGGCGCTGAAAGGATGAACACTGTCCTACGAAACTGGACACAAGCCGTCGTGCGCGAAACGCTGACCGACCATGAAGTTTCTTTGACGCTGATCGAAGGCGTGAAGATCGCCAACGCGGATGTCGCTGACAAGATTGGCAAGAAGGCGGCAGCGTGGTCCAAGATTCTTCCATTCATCATCATGATTTGGTCGTTGACAGGCGCGTTTTATCCGGCGATTGACTTGTGTGCTGGAGAAAAAGAACGCGGCACATTCGAAACTCTATTAAGCAGCCCAGCCGAACGATCCGAAATTGCGATTGGTAAGCTGCTCACCGTCATGGCGTTCAGCATGGCCACTTCGATATTGAACTTGTTGAGTATGGGATTCACAGGGATGTTCGTCATGGCCAGATTGGGTGGTGGCATGGGGATGTCCGGCGGACTGCCCGTCGGTGCTCCGCCGCTGGCAAGCATTGGCTGGTTGTTGTTGGCACTCGTTCCAATCTCTGCACTATTCAGCGCCGTTGCGCTCGCCGCCGCCGCATTCGCTCGAAGCAGCAAAGAAGGCCAATATTACCTTGTGCCTTTAATGATGATCTCGATGCCACTGATGATGATTCCAATGCTTCCCGCAGCCCAGCTTGATTTTGGAACCAGCTTGATTCCAGTCAGCGGTTTAATGCTGTTGCTTCGGGGATTGATCGAAGGCCAGTACGCAGAATGCTTGAAATTTGCAGCACCCGTTTGCGCGATAACACTGATTTGTTGCTGGCTTTCGATTCGATGGGTGGTTCACCAATTCAACAGCGAAACTGTTCTGTTTCGCGCCAGCGAACGGTTTGGCGTGGGGGCTTGGTTTCGACATGTCATGCGTGAACGGCATCAGCTTCCATCGCTAGGAAACGCAATTCTTTGTGGTTTGGTCATTCTTGTTGCCAAGTTCTTCATTGGATTTGTTGCGTCGACTCCCGGCAACTTCGGACAGTTCGCATTTCAAACCGTAATTATCTTGATCGCGACGATTGCGATTCCAGCCGTGATGATGGCTCTAGTGTTGACACGAAGCCCAGCAAAATCCTTGCGACTACGCGGGTGTTCGCTTTCCATGGCGAGTGCCGCGATCTTGCTGGCGATCTTCCTCAATCCATTGTTCACTTGGTTTACCGCGTTGGTGATGAAGGTTTATCCACCGGGCGCCGACATGCTGCTTCTTCAAAACGCCGTTTCGAATATTCTTGGTACATCACCTGGTTTGTGGGCGACGTTGCTGGTATTCGCTTTGGCTCCGGCGATCATCGAAGAGCTTGCATTTAGAGGATTCATTCTTTCGGGTTTCGAATCCATTCGTGGCAAGTGGAAGGCAATCGTCCTGACGAGTTTGCTGTTTGGATTGGCTCACGGTGTAATCCAACAAACCATGATCACCTTTGTTGTTGGCATAGTTTTGGGAATTGTGGCGATTCAAACGAAGAGCATCATTCCCTGCATTCTGTTTCACTTGACTCACAATTCGATGGCCGTGCTTTTGTCAAAAGCCGATTCCGCGGTCGTGGAGACTTCACCAGTTCTTAGTTTGATCCTGTTCAGCAACGATGGCGTGAACTATCAATACTCGGTCATTGCCGGTATTCTGATGGGAGTCATTGGGATCGCGCTGATCGCTTGGTTCCTTCGACTTGAAACAAAATCGGCTGCATCGAGGCCAAACGCTTCTTGGATTTCAATGGCGATGTCTCGACTGGCAAGTTCGCAGAACAGGGCCTGAGAAGACGATTGACGTTGCCTAGGTAATTGCATTCCCAAGGTACTCGATCGCAGCCAGTGCCATCGAAGAATTGATATCTGGAATTGAATCCATCGAAACTTCTCAGAATTCAGCTGCAAAGATCTATCGCGCGAGTTGGGTTTGCCCAATCGACTCTCCGCCAATCGAAAATGGAGCGGTAGGAGTCAACGACTCGCGAATTGTGTTTGTTGGAAAATTCCAGCAAGCTCCCACCTCTGCGAGTTCGACGACTCCAGTTGTAGACCTTGGAGATGGTACGATCGTGCCGGGCTTCGTCAACGCCCATACTCATCTCGAGTTCAGTGAACTTGAGCAACCGATTGGCGAAAAAGGAATCGAATTTACCCAATGGATTCGATTGGTTGTCGCCCAACGAGGTGCTGTGAATGATTCCCTCGGAAAAGCCAAAGCGATCCAACGTGGACTCACCGAGTCAATGGAATCGGGTACGTCTGCGATTGGCGAAATTGCCACCCTGCCATTCGAATCAACACATTACTCCAATTCAGATGGTCTTTCGAAAGTCGTCTTCTTGGAGCAACTTGGGCGCGGAAGCGAAACTTCTCAGGTGAAGCAAAAAGAGCTGGAAGACTTTTTTGCTGAAGGGCAGGGGATGCTCTCTAACGCTTCAAATGCAATTAGCAACTTTTCGCTCGGCGCAAGTCCTCATGCGCCATATTCCGTTGGGCAAGACCTTTTACGCCAGATGATTACTCAATCAATCGCGCATCAGCGACCACTGGCGATGCACCTTGCGGAAACCAAAGCCGAGCGAGAGTTCATCGAAAATACTTCGGGACCGTTTGTCGACCTCATGAAAGATTTCGGAATCTGGGATCCAAAGAATTATTCGAATCAGCTTTCCATTTTTGAAACGTTGGCGCTGCTTTCATCCGCGCCTGCCGCACTCATTGTTCACGGCAATTATCTTTCAACTGAAGAACTTGACTTCATTGCCGAACAATCAGCGCGACTCTCGATCGCATTTTGCCCACGAACGCATGATTTTTTCGGGCATGATACTTATCCAATTGCAGAAATACTCGATAGAAAAATCAACCTTTGCCTCGGCACCGATTCGCGAGCCTCAAACCCGGATTTGAATCTGATGCGCGAGATGCAGCAGATCTCCCAATCGTTTCCTCATCTCGATCCGCAACTTATACTGAAGATGGGAACACTAAACGGCGCGATCGCATTAGGGCTGACCGAGTTACACGGAACGCTCGAAATTGGAAAATCTGCGATGATGAATTTCGTGACCCATCCAGATGCTGCAAATGGAAAACTGCCTTGGGATTGGATGTTTGATGGCGACGCAACCTGTCAGCCGATTCGATAGACCTTACGGTTGTCAGCTCTTGAGTTTATGTTTGAAAATCAGCCGCCACGCGTTAGCGTCCGGTTTTACGCGATTAAACCGTGTGCTAACGCAACCGTGTGCTAACGCAACCGTGTGCTAACGCACTGCGGCTTATCCTAAATGTTGGCTTTGACAAACCACTTATTTACTCTTTCGATTTTGAATCAGGCATCATTAAAGGATTGTCCATTCGTTTGGCGACAATCGCAATTCTTGTTTTGCCCAGCCGAGTCAAGAACACGGTCGCTTTGTTCGGCCCTTCAAGTTTCAATCGAATAAACTGCGCTGCGGTTACGGTCTCGATCCCCCTTTTTTTGACTTCGATTTCCCCAACCTCCAGATGCTTGAGCACGCGATGGGTTTGTCGGAGACTGAGTTTGAACACGTCTAGAACTTCGAATTGAGTCAGCAATGGATCTTCAACGCTGGACTTACCCGTCAAGTAAGCAATGCTCGAAGTAAATCGGTGCAGCCCATGACGTGCGGCGACAAAGTCTGTCAACTTGGAAGCCAAAACCGCAGGGTGCGGCTCGTAGATGTACTGCTTAACTGAATCGCCAACCTCCATCGTCTGATCAAGGTCACTTTCGGCAACCGAAATCTGGCTGAACGAGCCGTCTTTGTGGACACAGGTCGCGGTTCGATGCCCAGGCTTGTCCGTTGCTTCGCCCAGCCACAGCATCTGTTGTTTGCACTCGCGATGATCGCCGATCCATTCACGCTGAATCTCTGGTGGAAAATAGTTCCCCCAAGGCGTGGCCGGCGCGACTTTGACGGCAAGCGAGCACTGCTTTGGAGCCCGTTCAAAAACACTTTCCAAGCTTGGACTAA
This sequence comes from uncultured Pirellulaceae bacterium, assembly GCA_964389585.1. Lineage (GTDB taxonomy): Bacteria > Planctomycetota > Planctomycetia > Pirellulales > Pirellulaceae > Mariniblastus. The sequence goes on from CAYMFZ010000007.1 coordinate 23,137, forward strand.
ACCGATTTCCCTGGACCGTACGCTTGGCCACTCGACGATCGGGGTCGACGTGGAGTCCGTCCAACTGTTTCAAATCGAAGTCGGCAAAATCAACTTGCTCAATCGATGCGACTTTTGGACTCTGTGAATAGACTTTCAAATTTCGGTTAGCAAACAAGCAAGTCAATTCATCGAGTTCAACCCCCACAGTTCTGGTGGAAAGGCTATCCCTGTCTTTTAGTTTTCGAGCACGGCGTGAGAGCTCGATTAAGTCACCGCCGATTCCACAGCAGACATCAGCGACGTTTTCAAGTCGGGCAAACCGTGACGCTTTGTATTCCGCGATCCGTTTTCCAGAGGCTTGCTCATACCCACGACGAGTGAAGAACATCTTGTCAGCCCGCGAAAATTTTCGTTGCCCACGAATTCGCAATTGGGCTTGTTCCATGACTAAAGCGCAACGCGTAGCGGAAGTGTCCTTACGTAATGTCTTGGCAATTCGTACTGGATTCGTGCGTTCCTCAAACTCCAACCGCACTCGTTCGAGAATCGAAGCGGCTTCATCAGACAACAGCCAGACAAAATCTTCACGTGTATCATGATTCATTACCTGATACTAATTAACTACTCAATTTGTTTCCATCCGATGAGTCTAATTTTGACAATTGGAAAGATGGTTGATCAAGATCTAAGTTAAGAACCAAGCAGGCAATGGTTTCCTTGCGATGCCAAACAGGTACAATAGCTTTCGACTGGCTACCGTGCTGAGCAGAACGCACACCCCAACTCCTTCAAATACTTTCCGCCCATTCTTCAAGACAATTGAATGGATCCTTTCACCGAACTAATCGTTTACCTACGAGCAGCCCAAGCGTTCAAAGATCGTTTGAGAATGCCGGATCGTGATCGTGCGCTCGTCATGGCTGGCACTTGTGCAGCGGCATTAAGGATGAATCATATCGCTGATTTCTGTCGTCAGTTGGTTCTTCAAAACAATCACGGACACATGCTGCGAAAGTACAAACGTTTCAGCAATGCAATTGAGGATCCGGATTTTGGTGTCTTCGTCAAACAAGTTCGAAGAAAGCTGACTCCCGAACAAGCCGAGTCCCACATCCTGACATTGGGCTACGAGTGCGACGTAAGGCCTTCGGACTACGAGACAAAAACCGAATATGCGGCAGCGGTAATGGGCGTTGACGCGAAGTGGGTTAAAGAGCACTTTAAGTAGGATTCTGAAGAACTGTAAGTTGAATGCAATTCGACTTTTAGTGGGTAACTTCTGCCGGAAGTTTCCTGGGCTCTCGCAAGAACGAGGAACAGAAGCACGAGTTCGGGGATCTGATCTCGCAATTTCAACAAATCTTTATTCAATAAGCAATCCACGCTTCGGCTTGGCAACTCTCGGCAAGAGTCAGCCACTAAATTTCGCCGTCTTTTGCGAGCCCTTACCCTAAACCGCTGAGAAACGTGGGTCGGGTCATCTGCTTTTTAGTGGTCGTCAGATCAAAACTGGCTTGACCGAAGAAAACAACGGCAGATTCCGAGAGTAGATAATGGTCTTCTCCATTATCCGAGTTTGATATGTTTGCCCGCTCAATCCTTGTCCCTTCGCTAATCGCTTGTGCCATTGCCGCACCAATTTTGATTTCCAAAGCCAAAAAAACTCAGCCTACGGCCAACCAATCTAACTCACAGTTTCAAAATCCGAATAATCCAAACTACGGTGATGGGAATAATTGGAATCCCAATTTCAATTCCGGCATGTCAAACAATCGCTTTGTGAACAGCCCACAAATTGCAGAGGCGAGTTCGCAGAATGCTCCGACGGGCAATCCGATATTCCATCAAGCAAACGCAAACAACGTTTACGCGCCAATCAATCCTGCTGCGTCTCAGGCAAACAACCGCTCAGCGTTTCAAATGCCAAATTTTGGTCAGCCGGTTTCTGGCGTAAGAACCCAAGCCATGCCAGTCGGATTTCCTCAAGCCAATCTAAGTGGCATGACGCCTGATTATGGTGCGGTGGAAACGGTTATCCTTCCCGGCAACGCGATGGGACCAGACCTAAATGCCGCACCGTTAGAGTTTATGCCGGTTACGAACTTTGAAGAAATTTTCCGCTTCAATGTTCAACCAAACTGGGTCAAGCAACGCTGGAAAAGAGTTTCGACGAATCCAGGCGATCGCGGACTTCACGGACTTCGTGTCGCTTTGGTAACCGGCACCAATTCATGGGACTTGCATGGTTCGCTGACTTATTACTTTGACGGCAACCAACAGACGCAGCGTATTACATTCCGAGGTTGGGCTGGCGATGCGTCGAAGCTTGTCAATCTTTTGACACAACGTTATGGATTTAGACCACAACCAACCCATTGGGCTGGCTTTTATTTGGCGGAATCAAAACGAAAACCAACCGGCGCGATTTTGATGCAGCATCCGACAGTGATTTATACAGAGAATCCCGTCCAACAAGTCGCAGTCGTAATGGAAATGAACAATCCACAAAGCAAATTCGAATTAAGCGATGATTTTCGCTCGCTGATAATTGGTTCTCAACAATCACAGTAGCCTTGCTTCTACGGTTCTAATCCGGAACAACAATCCGATTGTCGATGCCTTGGCTCAGAACGGCGAGTTACAAAAACACTTGTCAAGCGTAAATCCATAGGTCGCTCATTTCGATTTGGCATCGACGAGCGCCCGAATTGCTTACCCATCTCATCGGGTTTATTTGCCAAAATTTGGAACAAAAAGTGTTCAACATTTTATCCACGAATGTGGATGCCAAATCTTCAGAAATGCGCGCGAGAATTTGCCGTGTATTTTGAAAACTCCGACACAGTTTCCGCGATAAACTTGAACTTCGACATAATTTCAAAGTAACGGTTTGACACAAGTGCTAGCGGTCTTAGAATCGCAACTCTTCGCTTTAAGGTTCATAAACATTTCGCACGACGCGAAGTGAAAAGAATAAAAAATGGACGCTTAACGGGAGTTTTTGCGATCTCCAGCAGGCCTCAGCTTGCCAACGGTAAATTCCAGAATTGCCACCAACTGGACGATCCATAATTCCCTGATGGCGGGCCGATACAGTGTCAGGACGTGACTTTGTCGTCTCAGGATTTTAGTACAAAACCAGATATCGTCGGCCGGGATTTCGCCGATATCATCGTGAACAAGCTCATCGCTCGAATCGGAGTCGATCGGTTTGATCTTTGGTTTTCAAACAAAGATTGCGTGGCCCTCGAGCCAAGCGACAAACCTCAAGCAAGCCATTGCGTTTCCATTCTTGCCGACAACGCATTTTCGCTTCAGCGGATTCAAGGAACTTTCGGCAAAGACATTCGCTTCGTCGTTGATCAAGTTGTTGGGCCTCACTACTCGATTGCTTACCGATTGGTTGAAACCACGACCCCCGAAGCAATCGAAACTGAAGCCCAATCGACAACTGGCAAATCTGAGAATGAGACTGTCGATTCCAACAACTTGCAGTCGGACGGAGTAGAGCAAAACGCAACCTTGCGTTTTGAGAGTCCCGACAAAGTGGCACCCTCAAATCAAAAGCCGCGCCTCAAAGGCGTTCGCTCATTTTGGTTTGGTGGAGACAACAAACTTATTGAAGCTGGCGTCGACCAACTGTTCGAACGACCAGGTCAGTTTTCACCTTTCTTCATCTACGGCCCAACGGGAAGCGGAAAATCCCATCTGCTTGAATCAATCACAACCGATTTTCGTCGTCGACTTCGAATGAAGCGTTGTGTGTTTCTCTCTGCCGAACAATTCACCAGCGAGTTTGTAGGGTCACTTCGTGGTGGCATGGGACTACCCGTGTTTCGTCGCAAGTATCGCGATCTGGATTTGTTAGCCATTGACGATATCCAGTTCCTCGCTGGCAAACGTGCGACGTTGGGCGAGTTCCAACACACGATTGACAATCTAATTCGAACCGGCAAACAAATCATCGTGACGTCGGATCGACCACCGATCGAATTAGGCCATCTGGGCAGCGACATCAGCGCCCGGCTTTCTGGTGGATTGACTTGTCCACTTGAGTATCCGGATCTTGAAGGCCGAATCAGCATTGTTCGCAAGATGTGCGCTGATCGAAATATGAATCTTCCAAATTCCGTCGTGGAAATGATTTGCGAACAGTTGACGCGAGACGTGCGACGCCTGTCTGGAGCCGTTAATCGCTTGCATGCGTATTCGGTTTCGATTGGTCAAGCGATGACGCCGGAACTTGCACAAAAAGTGCTTTGTGATCTGTTTTCACTATCAGGCCCGAATTGCACTTCCATGGTGACGATCGAACAAGCCGTTTGTGAGTTCTGCGGCGTCGCTCCAAACGAACTTAAGTCACCAAGTCGTCAGAAACGAATCAGCTCCGCCAGAATGTTGGCGATGTATCTTTCCAGGCAATATACGGGATCAGCGTTCTCTGAAATCGGTGAGTACTTTGGCGGTCGAAGCCACAGCACAGCCATCGCGGCCGAGCGAAAAGTCGCGAAGTGGATCGAGGAAAATGAAGGAATCAAACTTCCTCACGCCGTCTATCCGGCCAAAGAAGTCGTTCGGCGAATCGAATCAAATCTACGAATTGGTTGAGATGATCTCTCACACGAAGTTTGGCACGACTTAGCTTACCGAGCTTCCAATGCGTATAAAAAATGCAAGAGAAAATTATCCACTCAATGGAACAAAATCTAGCCACTTAAAAAGCTGGCGTACGGGTACCAGAGACAGATAAACTTCTACTGTTCAGCGAATACAGATTTTACTTTGCTGCTCTCGCTTTATTAATGTGCGCCGACCACGCGTTTTATTTCAAGTCTTGGCGACGTAACAAGGTGCCGCGTTTCACGTCGCGTTAGCGACAGTTCATGGGTAACCACGGGTTTAAAACCCGTGGAAAAGATCCAATCAAATCCTCGTCGCATCGCGACCGATTAATTTCCGCGTTTCAATTGGAACTTACGTTGATTCGCTACTCATACTCTTGACCACCCTCGCTTCGCATAGGGGTTTGACGCTATTTCACAGAGTGAAATGCCACTATGAAAGCCTCTATGTACCGTGCGTCAACCTTTATGCTTGATTCCAACAAGGATTGATTCCAACAAGGGTTGATTTCAACGTAGTGGGTTCCGCACTGAGTAGGATGAGAGAAGCCGCCAATCGGTCAATCTACCCGAAGCCCACAAACGACAGCTTCGCCATCTCTCCCAGTCTCTCAAGTTGTACTTGACGCAAGACTTGAATCCATCCAATATCCCGCCCCCGACTTGGCAAGCTCAGACTTCGCCAAGTTCCTTTCAAAACGTCGATACTCAACTCCCGCGCCATGAAGCCCTTCTTTCGTGCCGTCAAACATTCGTTGCGTTATCGCTGGACGATCGCCGGTGCGTTCTCTTGCTCATTGCTGATTGCGCTTATCTGGAGCGCGAGTATTACGACGGTTTTCCCAATTGTCAAAATCGTCCTCGAAGGCGAGACCGCGATCACTTGGGTTGAGCACGAAATCGAAAATGGCGAGAGAAACATTGAGCTGCTCTGGGACGAACTCGCCCAATTGGAGACCCAGCAACAAGCCACCAATAGCGTTGCCCTCCTCAACAAGATTGATTTAAAGTCAGACCGCCTCAAGGGTGAAATCGAAGCGTTGGAGTGGTACAAAAACGCGCAACCCTACGTGAATCGTTACGCGCCCAACACGGCTTTTCGAACGTTAATCTACGCACTCGTTTGGTTACTCGGCGTATCGATTCTCAAAGGCGTCTTGCTTGTCGTCAGCGCAATTCTAGATGCGCGTGTATCCGAACGGACCGTGCTTGACTTGCGTCGAATCTATTATCGCAAGGCACTTGAATTGGACCAACGTCGCATCGACCGAATTGGCACTTCCGCGATGATGACCCATCTCTCGTACAACATGACGATGATTAGCTCGGCGCTGCGCATGTTTTACGGAAAATGTTTGCGAGAACCATTGAAAATGGTCACTTGCCTTTGCGTTGCGGCTTGGATTTCATTTCCGTTACTCATCATCTCATTGCTAATTGTGCCAGCCGGTGGATTTCTAATTCACTCTGTTTCACGAAGGATGAAAAAGTCGACGCAAATTGAAATTGCGGGTATGGCGGATGTCTTTCAAACGCTGATTGAAACTTTCAAAGCAGTTAAAACCGTACGGATCTTCAACCGCGAACGCACGGAACGACATCGCTTCAAAGGCAACGCCTCCACGCTTTACCGAATGCAATTGCGGATCGCCCTGTTCGATTCACTACTTCGCCCAATTACCGAAGTGCTCAGCATCATTTCGATTTCGTTGTCGATGCTGGTCGGTGCTTACCTGGTGCTAAATCAAGAAACACATCTGTTTGGGTTTATCAAAATCAGCGACACGCCCATCAAGCCTGCCATGCTGCTAATGTTTTACGCGATGCTTGCGGGAGCCGCGGATCCGGCTCGTAAAATGAGTGAGATCATCAACGTCATCGTTCGAGGTGGAACGGCTTGCGACAATCTCTTCAGAACTTTTGGCCCCGAACCGTTAGTCGCTCCACCAGAAAACCCAATCCCAGTTCCCGTTCACCAAAAAAGCATTCACTTTGAGGACGTGGTGTTCTGCTACTTGCCTCGCCAACCGGTCGTGAAAAAAGTCAACTTGGAGATTCCGTTTGGCCAGACATTGGCGATCGTCGGCGGCAACGGATCAGGTAAGTCAACATTGATGAATTTGCTGGCGCGATTCTACGATCCACATTTGGGTGCCGTAAAAATCGACGGCAAAAACATTCGTGACATGCATCCCAAAAAAGTTCGTCAGCAGATTTCGTGGGTCACTCAAGACTCCGTTTTGTTTAACGGTACGCTTTGGGAGAATGTAGCCTATGGTCGACACAACGCGAGCGAAAGCGAAGTTATGCACGCGATTCGAGTGGCGCGTATTGATGACTTTGTCGACAACTTGGAAGACGGCTATCACACCAACGTAGGCGACGATGGGAAAAAGCTTTCTGCCGGCCAGCGTCAGCGTGTTGCGATCGCCAGGGCAGTCGTTTCCAATCCGCGTATCCTGATCCTGGACGAAGCGACCAGCCAGATTGATGGTCAATCCGAGAGCATCATCCATGATTCGCTGCTCGAATTTATCAAAGGCCGCACGACGATTATCATCACGCACCGTCAGTCGTCTCTTCGATTGGCCGA
>CAYMFZ010000008.1:0-7440 GCA_964389585.1 uncultured Pirellulaceae bacterium
CAATTTTTTACCCTCGAGTTCACGCCAATCACCTTCAAACGGAAGATCACTCGCCGCTAACGACGGAGTTCCCATTCCCTTTGGAATGTCCATCCCAGTAGTGCGAATCTCAAGAGAAAAAGTTAGCTCGTCACTTTTTGGCCCTGAAACCTGAGCAACCAAACGGCATCCCATCTTCGAAGTATGACAATACTCGTCACCATACCGAAGGAAGTTTTCCTTCAATTCGAAAATCAGCCCGTGATGCTGAACGGGAAACCCTGCCGCCTGCAAAGTCTTGTAAGTCTCAAGGGAAATTTGCTTGTTTCCAAATTGTAGTTCTGGCCTTAATTTCAATTCCAAAAGCAAATCAATATATGAATCATCAACATTGGTGTATTCGAGATTAAGATATTTCAAATGGCTAAGCTTTTTAAGATTGGCGAAGTCTTCTCTTGAGACATTCCCATTAAGACTGAGCCATTCTAAATTTGGCAAGTCACATATCGGAGCAATGTCAACCTTCATCTCTGGCGTTTGACTCCGAGCACTTGGCTTTGATCGTTCAATGACATAGCCAAGATTCGTCCACAACGTCAAACTTTTCAACGTCTGGATCTTTGCGATCGCCTCGAGATTGCCTCGGGTAAACTGATCCGCCTTTATGTTCAAGCTTTTCAGCGATGACAATGTGCCGAGCGAGTCAAAAGCCGCTTGTGACCAATTCTTGCTGCGAAGATTTAATCTTTCGAGGCTCATACCTTCCATCTCACGCAAGGCTTCTTCTGATACCGGAAAATCCAATTCCAAGTCCGTTAAATTTGGCATCTTACGCAGAAGACGGTACTCACCAGTCGGTATCTCGGGAGCAACGGGCTTGGAAAACAATCCACCTCCGCCGCTTGCAATTTTCAATTCAGAAACGTATTTGAATTTCGGCAACAAGCCAAGCGACTGCGAATCATTGCCGGATTGGTTGTAGATGCTTAGGATCCTGCACCGTGGTCGACCGTCTCCACCGTAGATCTTTTTGTCAGCCCAGAGCGGGACCGTTTCCCAAGCTCCCTGATCTTGAACGAGATAGTTTTGGTAACCCAAAGAAGTTTGAACCAGCCAATTGTCTCTCAAGCGTTCTACGGCTTTCCGTTCTTGTCCTACATCCAACACCAACTTAATCGCAAAACCCAACGTCGCCGCAACGAACATGGTGGCGATTAGAAGTGTTCGAAGTTTGAAACGGAATATTCGCATGAGAAGTCTAGAATCAACTGAGAAGTGTTTCACACAGAAATTGTACTACATCTTCGCTTGATGACACCAAAAACCAATCGACCGAAAAACTAGAGTCGGATTCAGCCTCGAATCTTAAATCAAAACACTCAAGACATAGGCTTTGAAATATCAAATTCTATTTAATGACTATTCCGTCGTGGGTAATGAAAGTCTCTGAACGTAAATGTCTTCGAATAATGCTTGACCGCCTTTTACGATGAGCTTAATCGTTGTCAATTCGGACGATGATTCGTCGTGAAACTCTCCCAACGACATTCCTTCGACGGTCGCTCGCCAAAAGTTCTTATGGCGTTCGATGCGAAATTTTGGATAACCAAACGTTCCATTCTGTCCTAATTTCGAGGTCTCCATTGGAGGCTTGATAGGTCGAAACTCTCCACTTCGATCTTGTTTGCCAAACAGGATTCCTGCTGGAGTTGCAACAACGACGCCTGCAACTATTGGCTTATTCGATTCATCATTTCGTTCGATCTCAAAACGAATTTCTTCTGCCTCGTGCAAATTGACACCGATGTTCAAAACAAAATGCTGTAACGGAATTCCATCCTGATCAGTACACTCGAAACTTCGAGAACCATCACCAATATTTCCAAGGACGAGCGCCCCTTCATCATCCTTCGTCGCTTCCCAAGTTCCACCACGGTTTCGAAACCCAACCGACTCGCCATCGAATAACAAGTTCGGGCGCGACTCGTTGTCCAAAGACATTTCGAGTTCTTTTTTCTCAATAAGACCAGAGAAAATTCCGGATCCCCATCCCGCGAGACCAAGTGCAATCACAATCGCGAGAACCATTGGCACAATGATTCGCCGACCAGAAGAATCGCTCGCAGTTGCACCAGAATTGACTTTGGAAATCGGTTGCCCAACTTCGAATCCCGTCGACTCGCCACTTGGCTCGACGATGTACTCACGCGTTTTTTGAAACTCTGTTTTGCCTTCATTCGCAGAGCTAAAATCCGTCGTCTGACTCAACTTACTATCTGTTGATTTGGCGCGAACGACAATTCCTGCAGGTTTTAAGTTCTCCCAAGACTCACTTTCTTTTATCGGAGTACTCGGAAGATCGGAGTTCTCAAGTGCCTCGAGAACGCGATCAATCTCGGACAACAATTCGGACTGACTTTGAATTCGATTTTCACGATCAAAGGCAGTCATTCGAATTATCAGATCTCGCGTTTCGTTTGAAACCCCGTCTTTGAATTCATCCAGCCATGACTCGTCTCCTGATGCTTTTTTCACAATCGCAGCCATTGGCTTCATGTCGTGAAAGGGAGCAAATCCATTAACGAGATGAAACGCGGTTGCACCAACGGCATAGATGTCGGCGCGCGAATCGACTTGGACGCCAGCCATTTGCTCAGGAGCGACGTAAGAAGGAGTTCCTAAGCCCGCGTCAGCCATCGTGATCTGCTGATGGTCCTGGCTGTTCTCGGAAAAACAAGCCAATCCAAAGTCGGTAACTTTGACCATCGGCACTCGATCAGGTAGTGCGTACCCTAGTGGCGGCTTGGTTAGCATCAAGTTTCCAGGCTTAATGTCCCTGTGAGCAATTCCGTTCTCAGATGCATACGCCAGCGCCATCACTACTTGGCGCACAATGTGCCAAATCGCAATCTCGCCCGGGCTAAATTTCAACAGGGCCTGCTCAAGATCAATACCGTCAATCAACTCCATCGACAAGAACAATCGTTCTTCGTGCAGCCCAAAATCATACGCCGTAACAATATTGGGATGACGAAGCTTTCCGATAACCTGAGCCTCACGCTCAAAACGGCTTGTTGCTGTGGCGTCCTGAATTTTTGCCAAGGCAATAGTCTTCAAAGCGACTTCGCGATCCATGTTGATTTGCACCGCGCGAAAAACGGTACCGAATCCGCCTTGACCCAATACTCCTTCTATCCGATAGCCAGGCGCGACACTCTCGGGGTTTTGAAGTGATCGAATTATCGAAATGTCGCCTGCGGTCATGTGACCATTCAAAACCAGTAATTTCTCTACAGGCGTTTTCTGTTCTTGGGCTGACTTTGCGATCGAATCTGCAATGTCGCGCGAGAGCATTTTCTGGGACACCGCTAGTTTCAATAATTCGTTTTCGTCGAGTGCGGTCATGTGGGCAGGTAATGAAAAACTTCCTAGTACGTTGTGCAACTCAATTTTTGGGTCGTAGACGAGGAGACGAGCCCCGAGATTTAGTCGATCAAAGGATTCGTAGCCTCATCCACTACAAGCAAACCCTAAATTCAAGACGTAACGCTGAACTAGTTGCTATTTGCAGATTTAAGTTTACCTAAAATCGCCGCAACCGAAGGGCGGTCAGCCGAACTGTCCTGCCCCACATACGCCAATTTGACTTGGCCTTTCTTGTTGATCACAAACGTAGAAGGGTGTGCAAGGTTACTTTTAATATCGAAAAAGTTCACGGCTTCAAATTCTTCATCCAAAACAATCGGAAATGGAACAGCGTCGACTTGCCCTTTGTCCGAAGTCTTAGCTGCAGTAATGAACTCTTCCAAGTGATCTTTGGTACCAGGGTAAACGACGAGTACTTCTGTTTCCGCATCAGAGAACTTTTCGTAATTGGCTACCAGTCTTGAGGTTTGTGTTTTGCAAAACGGGCAAAGCGATCCAGAAAAACCCCGAGTAAAAACGATTACCAAATTCTGGTTTCCAAGGTAGTTCTTGACTGCAACTTGTTTGCCATCAGTATCAGTAAACGTAAGATCTTCCAGCCCTTGGGGAACCTCCACATTGGATTCCACCTCATTCTTGAATTCGATTGCTTTGCGAGTCTTGGGCATCACCCTATTGGCATTGTCATCTTTGTCAGAATTACATCCCAAAGCCGTAACAAACATCAACAGCGCGAGAGAAAAAAACAAGTGGGATTTGCAACGCTGGTTCATTATAAAACTTCTCAAATTCAGGTTGGTCAAATTAAAACCATCGTGCGTCCAGTTGTCAGTGTAGACCATAACCAATTGTAGTCTTGCCTAAGAGTCGAACGCCCGTTCACCAAGAACAATTTTAAACTTTAACAGGAACTAACTCACCTCAGAACTAGCCGACTAAGTTGATTGGACTTCCACTTTGAAAAGCGGCGATGTTTTCAGCCGTCATCTGCATTAGCCTCTGACGAGCTTCGAGCGTTGCCCAAGCGATATGCGGCGTGATCAAACAATTCTTGGCGTTTAGCAGTGGGTTAGTTGGCTCAATCGGCTCGGTGGAAACAACGTCCAGTAAAGCCCCGGCAATCTTGCCCTGACTCAGCGCATTAGCGAGATCGGATTCGTTGACCAATCCGCCGCGAGCCGTATTGATGAGCACCGCGCTAGATTTCATCTTCGAAATCAAATCGGAATTGACGAACCCTGCGGTATCAGCCGTTTGAGGACAATGAAGACTGATAAAGTCCGACCGCATGAACGTGTCTTCAAGCGAAAGCCATTCAAATCCATCAACTGCTAACGGTTGCGTTTGCGTTCGACTGTGAGCGACAACCTTCATGCCAAATGCCGCAGCCAGTTTCGCCGTCGCGCGACCGATTCGTCCAAGCCCCACGATGCCCATCGTCTTTCCCGACAGTTCGCTCAATGGCGTGAGCCAAAACGAGAAATTCTTTCGCTTGGCCCATTCACCATTTTGAATCGCATCGTGATGTTGTTGCGGTCGATGAACAAAACTCAAGATCATCGCCATCACATGTTGAGCGACCGACTCCGTGCTGTAGATCGGAACATTCGAAACGGAAATTCCACGCTCTTTGGCGTAAGCCACATCAACCACGTTGTAGCCTGTCGCAGTCACCGCGATGAATTTCAACTCTGGCAACCGTGAAATCACGTCACGGTCGAGAACGACTTTGTTGGTCAGCACGATCTCCGCGCCCAAGCAACGCTCAACGGTTTCACTGGCCAAAGTTCGATCGAAAATTTCGATTTCGCCATGAGACGAAACTGAATCCCAAGGGTTGTCCCCCGGATTAAGCGTGTAACCATCAAGCACCACAATTCGTGTCACGTCGAGACCTTGTAAGCGAGATAGGCAAGAAAAATTAACCAGGCAATGAACAACGCCAACGAGATTTTAAAAGCGACCGGCCGACGCGTGACTGGACCAGTAAGTCGCGACGCTTCGACAGATGGGGTCGCGGCATCTGCTTGCTCTTCAGTATCAACCTTCGCGGTAGCAGGATTCTTTTCCCGAGACGATTTCGTTTTACGTTTTGGCTTTGCCAATGTGTTGCGAAGGGTTGAGACGATGCGTTGTAGGTAATCTCAAAGTCTATACGCAAACAATGAATTCAAAAACCATGGTCTGAGGTTGGTGCACTTGGCAAGCTTCTGCTGGTAGAAGCACGCAACGTCTAGATATTCACTCAACCTCTAGTCGTTTATCAAAGCCTATATTTGAAATCGGCCGAAGTGCGTTGGCACCCGGTTGAGCCACCTAATTCCGTCGCCCAAAACCGGACGCTAACGCGTGGCGGCTAGTTTTTAACATCATGAATTTTGGGCTACGTACGCCGTTGGGCCATTGCGTCACAGATTTGAAAGTCGGCTTCGAAGACTTCATCAAAATCGTAGACATCGTCGAAATGTGCCCGCTTGTCTCGGCTGGACTTTTTCATGATCCCCACAGAAATCATGTTGTAGACGATGTCGCCAAAGCAACCGGTCTGGTCGATGTTCCAGTTCTTGAGAACAACTTTCGACATGTAGCCATATTGATTCAGCGAGTAACGACGAATCGCTTCGCACAGTTGCTGTCCAGTTAGATGGCGCTCGCGACGAGCTCGTTGGTTTGGCGAACCAACATCACCATCAACATCGAGTTCGTTGTATGCTTGGGAACCAAGCTCCATCGAATCGGCCGCGTATGCTAACGCCTCACGGACAAACCAGTAGGCTTCGATTGGATACCGAGGGTCCTGATTGACAATTTGATAGAGCGAGAACGAATCGTCTGTCATTTTTCATCCAAAATGAAAGGGCCTGATTCAGCGAGGTGTGGAACTCCAATTCCACTGAAAGTTGAACGACTTTCGAATCTAATTCGTCAACAATTGGAAGTGGAACTAGACCACCACATTCTAGCCAAACCCCATTCGAATCCAATGGCGATTTCTATTTCTTCTTTCCTTTGCGACCACCTCTACCGCCACGTCGACGCCCCCGACGTTTACCTTCTCCAGATTTCACCTCACCAGAATCTCCACCCGCATTCTCTGAAGCAGCTTTTGTTTTGGTAGCTGGATCGTTGGAATCAGCGGAATTAACGGACGCTTCTTTGGCTTGCGAATCTGGTTTTCTCGCAGGTTTTTTGGATGCCTTTCCAGGCGACGAAGTGTCCACGCGCGGCTTTCTCGGCTTGCTCCCAGACTTAGGCTTTTCTTTGTTAGGCGAATTTGGCGAACTGGACTTTTTGATAACCGACAAAACTTCACTGGCGTCGATCACCATTCGCCGATGATCTTCAGTTTCGACAAGCAACTGCTCGGCGATGATCTGCTGATTCAGCACCTTGGCTTTTCCGTTTCGTGTGACGACATAGGAACCAACACGAGGTAGTTGTTTTTGAATCTCTTCGTAAGTGTCGAATTCATATCGCAAGCAACATTTCAAGCGGCCACAACGACCTGAAATTTTCGTTGGATCCAATGTCGCCTTTTGCAGCTTTGCCATCTTCATTGAGACGGGCGGCATTGTAACCAAGTGCGTATTGCAACAAACGGGCTTGCCACAGTCTCCGTAATCGGCCAACAATTTTGCTTCGTCACGCACGCCAATCTGTTTCATCTCGATTCGCGTTTGAAACTCAGCCGCCAACAGCTTGACGAGTTCTCGAAAGTCGACACGCTCATCGGAAAGGTAGAACACCACCAAACGCTCGCCACCAAACAACGCCTCAACGTCGATCAGTTTCATCTTAAGGCCAAGCGAATCAATGTGTTTTTGGCATGATTCAATCTTCGCACGGCGAGTACCGTCGATCCCATCAATCGCGCCCAAGTCTTCGCTTGAAACCTCTCGCACGATGTGCCCGGTCGGAGGCGAATCAAGATGCGAAAGCGAATCATCACTGGCCTCGCAAAGAACCTGGCCGACTTCCAATCCGCGATCTGAACGGACGATGACTTCCATGCTGCGACGATACTCAAGATCGTTG
>CAYMFZ010000008.1:7450-8782 GCA_964389585.1 uncultured Pirellulaceae bacterium
CAATGTACTTTGGCACGCAGTAACTCCGGACGATGGAACGATTGATGAATTAGGAAGGTTTAGTTTTTCGCGAATGGAAAATTGGTGAACAACATTATTTGACTATTCAGGAATCCATAGCCCCGATGACTTTTCTTCTGGCTCGCCGGCAGCCACTTGCTCTGAGTTGGCAGCGGGATTAGGTGCGCCGCTTTCGGGCGTCCAAATCGCGCCACCAGAACCACCTGCTGGAGGTGCCGGAACTCCAGCCGGAGCCGGAACGCCAGGTTGCTGCCCGCCACGAATCGGGCCACGATCAGGACCAATCCCGAATCGATCCAGCACGCGAACCAACTGATATTCTACCTCAGGATCACTTAGATATTCCGTTTGGATGGTCTGCAAAAGTTCAGGAAGCTTTTCCGTCAGGCCACGTGTCAATCGGAACTCAAACTCTTGGACGAAGTACATTCCAACCGGGCGACCTGCTTTGCCGGCTTCTTCCTTTGCCTTTTCAAGATTGCCAAGCGCCTCGTCATCGTCATCAGTAAAGTGTGCCATCATCGAATAACAAAGATCTCGTGGCATCGCCTCTGATTCAGGTCGCGAAAGAGCTTCAGCAATAACCTTTTTAAGGACCCGCATGTTGCCAATCGCCATGGCTTCGTTCCGAACGGCTAACAATTGTTCGTCCGAAAGTGAAGTGAAATCGAGATACTGCTGAACGATCGGAGAGCTGAGTAATTGGCCAGGCTCAGCCTTTATCTGTTCGTAATCGGCCAAACCAAGTTTCGTTCGAATCTTGTCGCCAAGTTCATCACTAAACACCTGTCCTTGGGCGGCATTTTCAAGCATCAATATCAGTGCTCGCAGCGGCGTTTCCAGTTTCGAGTCCTTCGACGCCTGCATCGGAGTCTGATTGTCGAGCGCGATGAAAACCAATTCTGGCCACTCTTCGACCAACAGATGCTCTCGGTGAGTCTTAACCATTTCAGAATGTTGCTGCCGCGTGACGCCTTCGGGCAAGTGCCAACGCCACTCCAGCAACTCACTCATCGCATTGGATTCGCCGATTGATTGTGACTTAGATTCACCAACCAGGAAATCCTTAAACGTTTCGGTTATCAATTTCGAGACTTGGTCAAAACGTTTGTCTCGCGCAGTGATGGCTTCGATTCGCGCGGCGCGATCTGTTTGCTTTCCAAAGATCAAAATCTCAGCAATAACGTTCGGCACATTTTCTAACGTCAGTTCTTCTGGCGCTGAGACCTTGGGTTTATCAAGAACCAAAAAAGTCATGCGAGGCGCCGGGCCTTCTTCGCTGCGCGTCGGCGTCGCCAGGCACCGAACATG
>CAYMFZ010000008.1:8792-29055 GCA_964389585.1 uncultured Pirellulaceae bacterium
CTCCTCTGGCGATGAAACTTTTGGCTTATCGAGAACCAGGAAGGTCATACGCGGCGCTGGGCCTTCTTCGAATGGGTCGGCCGATAGCGGTTGTGACGGAGCGAATTGTGAATTCGAAAGCGCGAATTCGCTGACCGCATCAGTTTCACTCAGCTCGAACGTCACGCGTTCGATTGGAATCGGTGCGATCAATTCGCCTTCGTCAAACAACTGTGCAATCGCTTCGGCTTCGGCGGCCTCAAGCTTTGAAACACTTTCGAGCTGGCCATAACGACGCCACGCCGCAACCATTTTGTCGACTCGACCAAGGTAGGCGTTTACGACAGCGATGCCTCGCACAACGATTGGAATGTCCGCATGTTCTGAGTCGATCTTCAAAAGGAACTTAAGTGCTTTACGGAACTGCCCGCGATCAAGGGCACGAAAAACATTGACGTATCGTTTTTGCCATTCCACGTCGTCGACGGGAGGAGCCAGCGGAAAATCCTGCTTCAAAACCAAAGGCAACGACTGGGAGACGAGCGATTCGTGCAACATCTGCTTTAACTCAGGATCTGAATCCCCTTTCAAAGCCATCGCATATTTCAAGTGAGCACGCGCCGCGATTGACTTTCCTTCGGTGAAAAGTCCCACGCCGATCATTCGAAACGCATTGGCAAGCGAGATTGGAATCTCATTGCCGGTGATCGAATCCATCGCGTCTTGAAGTGCCTCGACCGCCTGGTCGGTTTCGCCTTCTGCCAACAGAATCAAAGCCCGATGATGTAAGCCAGTTGAGTGACCGGGATTCGTTTTAAGAAACAACTCGTTTGACTCTCTCGCTTTTTCAATTTCACCTGAGGAAATCAAAATGTGAGTTTGAATCGTCAACAAACAATCTTTGGGACCGCTCTTCTTCATCACTCGATCAATTTGATCCAGAGCAGCCGTCGATTGACCGGAACGGTTTTTTGCCAACACGTCATTCAAGTCGCCGACAATATCCTTGCCGCAACAGAATTTGATTTTCTTTTCCGCGTGGCAAGGGCACTGCTGATAAATATCAATGTCCATATAATATTTCCAAATTCGATATCATTGCGCGAATCTGTTTTCATTCAACGCATGTTTTTGGTTTGTTGGTTGTCGTCTTGATCGTCGATCGCATTCACGTCAGACTCAAGACTAACCATAACTTTAGGGCATTACAGGACCGCAAGAAACCCTCGATCAAGTCATTTCGACAGCCATTTTGATTTGGATTGTCTTTTGAATTCGGAGCTTATCCCAAAACCTTTAAACCGTACGCACCAGCCTTGGGTGGCGAATTCTGATGGCTTATTTTGCTGGTAATACCGGCCCGAGGCTAACGCCTACGGCTCACAACCACTTGGGAATTTACGATCACCCTAGTTTTGGGATAGGCTGGAACTCGAATTCGGTTCGCAACTGGGTTTCAATTGAATTTGTTTCCCGCTTCGACAACCCTTGAAGCGATTCACATCCAGTTTGGCAATAACAACAGGTAGACTTAATGGATTTGCAGGCCAAACCATCGCTCGCAAAATGGTCGCTCGATTCAGTTCAAAACGCTGGTCACTTGCTGACGGAAACGGCGAAGCGCATGCCGGATTCGATTGCCGTTGCTTGCCCCGACAAAGGTCAGCCAAAACAAATTTCGCCTGGCCAAAGTTTCCGCTACAACAAGATTACGTTTTCTCAACTCGAACGCTCAAGCAATCAGATCGCATTGGGAATTCAGGAGATGGGAATTCAACCCGGTACGAGAATGGCTTTGATGGTGCCACCGGGAATTGAGTTTGTCGCTTGGGTCTTCGGACTTTTCAAAGCTCGTGTCGTAACGATCTTGATAGATCCAGGCATGGGGCGAAAGAACATGATTCGATGCCTGTCCGCCGCTCAGCCCAAAGGCATCGCTGGCATTCGATTGGCTCAGGTGGCGCGGAACCTTTTTCGACGGAAGTTTCCTCTTTGCAAAAACAACATTTCGGTCGGTGGCTACTTCCCGGGCTGCGTGAACGCGAAACGATTCGACAAGCTCCAACCGTCAGCGTTCAAGCCACTTCCTTGCTCGCGCGAAGACGAGGCCGCGATCATTTTCACAACTGGCAGCACCGGACCTCCCAAAGGCGTTCTCTATCGACATCGCGTTTTCATCGAACAAGCCCAACAGATCCGCGACTATTTTGAAATCGAGCCTGGAACCACCGACGTTTCTGGATTCCCTTTGTTCGCACTTTTTAACACCGCGATGGGCACAACAACGGTGTTTCCAGAAATGGATCCGACTCGGCCCGCGCAAGTCTATCCGCCCAACATCATCGACGCCGTCAATCATTTCCAAGCTGATCAATCGTTCGGATCACCTGCACTCTGGAATACCGTTTCAAATTATTGCGAACGCAACTCGGTCAAGCTTCCTACCGTCAAGCGAATTTTATCCGCCGGAGCGCCCGTGCCGGCCAACGTGCTCGCTCGAATCAAACAGATTATCGCCGACGATGGAGAAGCTTTCACGCCTTACGTAGCCACCGAGTCGTTGCCTGTTGCTTGCAATTCTGCGTCGGTTGTTTTGAATGAAACCGCAGACGTCACAAACCAAGGGGGAGGGACTTGCGTTGGACATCGCTTTCCTCGAATCGATTGGAAAGTCATCAAGATCAATGACGCCCCAATCGCTGACATCTCAGAAACGGAAACTGTCACACAGGGAGAAGTCGGCGAACTGATCGTTCGAGGTCCCGTGGTTACCGATCAATACGTCACACAATTAAATGCCAATGCGGAGCATAAGATCGTTGACGGAGAGACTTTCTGGCATCGCATGGGCGACGTTGGTTATCTAGATGATCAAGATCGGTTTTGGTTTTGCGGACGCAAAGGGCATCGCGTGCAAACCAAAACTGGAACCATGTTCACAATTCCTTGCGAAGCCATCATCAATACGCACGATTCTGTTTACCGCAGTGCTTTAGTTGGAGTCGGCAAAGCAGGAGATCAGACACCGGTTTTGGTGGTGGAACCAACCGCCGAAGCCTTTCCCAATTCTGATGACGAAACTTCAAAATTGCTCGACGAGGTGAAAGCAATTGCTCGATCTCATTGGCAAACCGATTCCATTGAACATTTCTTTTTGCACAAATCGTTGCCAGTCGACATTCGCCACAACTCAAAGATCTTTCGTGAGCAACTGCGGGATTGGGCAAAAGATAAACTTGCTTCGAAAAAGTAATGTGTCGCGTTACGCCAACGGCTGACAACTACTTGTGACGGTTGAGAACTCTTGGCCTAAGGCAACAACTCACCAGACTTTATTGCCTTAGGTTTACCATCGTTGTCTTGACCGCTATGGCTTGTAGACTCTGCAGAGCCACCATCGACGACTTCGCCGTCCACGGTATTGGGATCACTTTGAGGATTCGATTGCCCAGGCATTTGGATGACTTGGAATTTGAAG
The DNA here is from genome assembly GCA_964389585.1 of uncultured Pirellulaceae bacterium. Taxonomy (GTDB): domain Bacteria; phylum Planctomycetota; class Planctomycetia; order Pirellulales; family Pirellulaceae; genus Mariniblastus. The sequence continues at coordinate 12,250 of CAYMFZ010000008.1, forward strand.
TTTCGTTTCATCCAATTGGAGACACGGACTTTGTACCATCGGCGACACGGCGGAATGAGGATGCTTAAGCCAACGGCGTCCGTGATGAATCCGGGCGTCAGCAACAGCCCTGCCGCGAAAAAGATCATCGCCCCGTCGGTTAGCAGACCAGCGGACATGCCACCTTGCGACATTCGCTCTCGGATCTTCGTTCCCACGGCGCGCGTTGAGCGTTTGGCGAGAATTGCACCGATGATTCCCGAAAGGATGACCATCGCAATTGAAAATGGCCATCCCGTGTACTTCGACATCGTCATCAGCAAGATCAGATCCGCCAATGGAACGAGCACGAATAAAAGAATTAGCTTTCCAAGCACGTTTGCCACTTTCCATCATTGGACGGTTAACCAAAAACAAGAACTGGATGATATACACCAGCGTGGGATAGGGAAATCGCCGAGGCAAGCCAAAGAAGTTGTGAACTTTTCCTCAGGTGGCCTTATTGGCTTCGCAAAGCTGTTTGTAGTAGCGGCTTTAGCCGGAATTTGCACAGCTCGATTCCGCCTAAAGGCGGTACTACGAACAACCTTGGCAAAACTTCACAGCTTCAGAGTGACTGGCTGAACGCCAATCGCCAAGCTACATTGATTGTTCACGGCCAGTTTAACGAGGAAACTATGACGGGCGAGCGAATCATTTGGGACGCGGATTTTAATGACGCGGTCACAACTTACTGGCTGACAAATGGCACGCTTATATTTTGCCTCACCGTTTTCGGCATCCCCCTTATTCCGCTTTGGTACATTTTCGGAAAGTGGTTTACAAGAAAATATCTTGCCTCACACAAATGCACTTTGACCGACCGCTCTCTAAAAGTCAGCAAAGGCGTCTTAACCAAGATCGAAAAAACAGTTCCACTCGACAGAATCACTGACGTTGGAATTGTTCAAGGTCCGCTGATGAGGTACTTCAAAATCGAAGCCCTTTCTGTTGAAACGGCTGGACAGTCATCGGTCGGATCCTTGATTCGACTTGCGGGCATCAAGGAAGGCCGAAAGTTTCGCGACGCCGTCCTCAACCAGCGAGATGCCGTGGTCGGAAGCGTTGAAGAAGACACCAAGAAGTCTTACAAGACGCCTCAATTCGAAAATGGCAAAACGGAAGAACTATTGACCGAGATTCGAGACACGTTGTTGCGAATGGAAAAAAGTCAAAACGATAGTATGCGGAACGAATAAAGATGCCGGTTGTCTTTTTCAAACGATACCGCATGCAATACGACTTGCGCGAATCCCTCTTCGACGCGCCTGAGCTACCAGAGGGTTTTGAGTTAAAGCCATGGAATGAATCGCTGTTGGCTTCGCACGCGGAAGCAAAATTCCGAAGTTTCCGTAATGAGCTCGACGCCAATGTCTTTCCTTGTCTTGGCGAATCGGAAGGATGTTATCGTCTGATGCGTGAGATCGCTTCGCGTCAGGGATTTGTACCTGCGGCGACTTGGTTGGCAACTTACACCGATCCGCAGACTGGCAAGATTGAAAATTGCGGAACCGTGCAAGGCATCCGCGAGAAAATCGATGTGGGCTCAATTCAAAACATTGGCATCGTTGACGCCCATCGCGGCAAAGGCATCGGGTCGGCTATTGTTCGGCAATCACTACAAGGCTTTCAAAGCGTCGGAATCAAAATCGTGACTCTCGAAGTCACAGAAAAAAACTCGGGCGCGTTTCGGCTTTACGAACGTTTAGGATTTCGAGTTTTAAGAACTGTTTTTAAGTCAGTCGAAATTCCCGAAGTCTATTAACGCTGTCGATTGCTCACGAATCCGAGCCGAGTCAATAAAGCAAGTAAGCATCGTGCAAGTAAGCATCGCAGGCACAATGGCACGGCAGGTGTTTATGCCGACAGGCGCGGCGGACGATAATGCCGGCAGGCATGGCAGGTGATTCCGATTAACTGAGTCCTGAAGGGACGCCATGAAGGCTTGCACCTCTCATCGGTCTAATTGCAATGAAGGGAGTTCGCCATTTTACCGTTGCCTTGACTTGGAGACTGCGCGAGCTCGCCAACCTTTCTGCCGTCCCGTTGAGACTCACGATTTAGAAGATCCCCATCACCATGGACTTGCGTCCATGGCTACCACCTGCCGTGCCGTTGGCACTCAAGCAATACGCTTGCCATCGTTCCACTCAATCCCTTCGCTTGACATCGTTCATTGGAATTCAAATGAATACCGACAGGCCTGCCAGGCAATGCTAGCGAATTGAAATTCTCAGAGGTTGCTTACGACCGACAGATATCGAGCTTGCGACATTTCCTCGATGATGGCAAACTTCCGCGCCGCAGCATCCAAAATTTTGCCGGAGCCCCCTACGCTAATGGGAAAAAGAATCAAACTCTCCAATGGTCGACGCCTTGTCGACGACGTGATCCGCATGGCGAATAAAATGCCGATGGCCGGACTGGGCGGAGATTTCGATTTGGAAATCGTGGCCAAGCTTCGCCGTCATACGCGGCCGAAAATCGCTTGGAATGTTCTCTACATGAAAGCCTACGCGGCGGTTTGCAAAAACAATCCAGTTCTACGTCAGTCGTATGTTGGTTTTCCTTGGGGCCATCTATACGAACATCAGCAAAGCGTTTGCATGATGACGATGTCACGCGAGTATCAAGGCGAAGAGCGCTTGCTGTTTGCCAGATTTAATGAACCGGACCAGCAAAGTCTTGGGGCGCTTCAAAAACAATACGATCACTATCGCAAGGCTCCGGTCGAAGAGATCAAGCAGTTTCGTCACCAGATTCGTTTTGCCAAAGCCCCATCATTCGTAAGGCGATTCGCTTGGTGGACGCTGTTCAACGTATGGCCACAAAAACGCGCCAGTCACATGGGCACTTTTGGAATGAGCTTTTCTGGCTACAAGGGAGCTTACGGCTCGAAACACCTTGGCCCCAATACGACCATTTTGGGAGTTGATCCGTTTCCACAAAACGGCGTTGGCAAAGTTCTTTTGACTTTTGATCACCGCGTCATCGATGGCACGCCTGCCACCAAGATGATCCAACAGCTTCATCACATGCTCACTACGGCAGTGAAAGTCGAGCTGGCTGAACTGACGAGCCGAGATCCCAAGACGGGCGAAAAGTTAACTGACGAGGAACTGGTTGAATTCAAAAAACGAATTCGAGCAAGACGGATCGAAACCAACCGGCAACGGAACGCTGCTTAAAAGTTTACAAACGTTGTGAGCCGTAGGCGCTAGCCTCGGGCCAGCGATTCCAGATGGCTTATTTTGCTGGTTATTCAGGCCCGAGGCTAGCGCCTACGGCTCACCATCACATAACCTATAGTCTTGAGGTTGACGCAAAACCTGTTGGTCTGAGCTATCGAATCAAATCCGACGACGCTCCTGTCTTTCTCATCGCCTGACGAACTGCCTCTAGATACTTCTTTGGTTGGGCCTGAAACTTCGCCCGTGTTTCGGCAGTCGAAAAAAGCACGATTCGCTGGTGTGGTGGCTTCCCCATAAACACACCATGCTTTTCTAAACCATCAACCAGTTTTCCTGTCTCTTGAAACAGCACAGGATCGTAACCGGCAAGGATCGGACTATGCGCGTCCGGGTCGGCTTGGAAAAGTTCAAGATTCTTCTTACTCGTGAAAATGTAAATTCGATTGCGATGGACGCAGCCGATTTTAGGATTGCCGTTCACCCACTTCGACTGCTGCAACAAAGTCACCGGGCATTTTCCGTGCAAAGCATACTTTGGCGTTCTCACAGTATTCGAAGCCATGTCCAAACCCATTCCGATTGGGTCAGCAGGTCCGGCATTTGAAATCTTAGTTGAGGATGCCGTTATCGCCTTCGTTCGTGGACGCTGGAACGAATTATCATCCGCATTGTTCGCCTCATTTGATTGGTCCATGACGATCCTTGCATTTGCTTCTCCAGTTGTAGGAGAGTCAAACGAAGGAGGTTCTGGCGGAAGAAACTCATTTCCTTTGGGCAAGCTAATTTTGGCCTGGTAATTTCCGGCAACCATATTCTGTTCAGCTTGTTTGGCTGACGGTGCCCCAAAAAACTTGTCGTCCATCACAAGTTTAGGCTCGGCGCGAAACGCATCCAACTTTCGTTGAGCCTTTTCGCGAATCAGACGAGCCGCAACTTCGGATTGTTCAAGTCGTTGCAGCGCGACGTTGCGTGACGGAACCGACTGTGCTTTTGCCGCGAATGGGTTGATCTGAACTTGCTGTTGAACCGGAGCAGGAGTCGCGACGTTTTGAGGTGCTTGAACAGTTGGCGATTGACTCAACGGTTCGATGGTCGCAATCTGTCCAGGAGCAAAACTCTTGGGCGTAAAACTCTTGGGCGCGAACGCTGCGTTTGGCTTGCTGGCTGGCGGTGCCGACCCAAAAGAATTCTGACTCATGGGAGCGTTTAATTCTTGACCGGGAATAAACGCATTGGCCACTTTTGCCACTGGTTTCGAAACGGGCTTGTCCACGTAAGGATTGTTGATGACTTGCGATCTACGCTTAAGTTCTGCCGACGCTTCAGAAGCCTGAGGTGCCTGATGCGAAGGCGCGTCTGGCGTGAATGAAGCAGGTTGGCCAGCGAACTTTGGATGCTTGTTTTGCATCAACTCTTGAAGTTCTGACAAATTTTGAGACAGTGCTGGAGTTTTACCCGCGGTCAAATCGGCAATTATCGAGTGGAAGTCACCCACCATTTTTTCGTAGGCGGATGAATCTTGAGGACTTTTTCGCTTTGAAACAACTCGACCTGATGGTGTCATGGCAACATCATAGGGAACGGCTTCGACTCCGTAGGATTGGACAAGATCCGTGTGTGTGTCGACGTCAATTTTGACCGCGACAACATTTTGGGCGAACGCTCGCTGAACCCTTTGATTGGTAAAGACGAATGTGTCCAACGTGTTGCATGGTCTGCACCACTCTGCCGTGAAGTGCATCAGGACAAGCTTATTCTGTTCGGCCGCAGCTTTTGTTGCTGACGCGAGATCATCATGCCATTGAATTTCTTGGGCGTTCGCGTCACTGTTCAGTCCAGCCGCTAGTAAAGAAATTGCAACGAATAGAGCCGACTTCAACCACGAACGGCTGGATGACAAAATTGACGAGGTGGTTTGCTTGCTCATACGAAAAGCCAATCATTGCGCAGGACAAAACTCTACATGTCATCGAAATCGGCATTACGGGAATTATGGCTTAGCAAACCTTGCCGATTATTTGGATTTTTCTCCTTCGGAAGTAGTGATGAACAAAGTTTTTGACGATGTTTAAAGAAGATTGAGAAATTAGGTAATTTCTTGATTTATGCTTGACAGCATATCGTGTTTGGTTAACACTTTCTGCAGATCAAGCTTTCGCCTGTTTCTTACAGGCAGTGTTTTTGCAGGGTCACTGATTTCAACCCTAATTGCCTGATGGATTCAGGTATCTTTCTCTGTCATGTTCCTGAGTGTTTTATTGTTAGACACGGGATTTACATGCGAGTATAGAATTCTTGGGTTAGAAAGACTCTCCACTCAGATTCAATTCGCGTTTCGTGATTGATTCGAATGTTGCCTGTCGGCTGCGATTGCCTGATAAATTAGTGGTGGTTGTTTACAACTATCTGTAACGACTTCTTCACTTTCACAAACAGTGTTTTGAGCATGCATCGGAAGCGCTCGTACTGGGTGAACTCTGCTTTACCCGGTTTCGATTTATTGCACGAAAGTTCATCAAGGGATCGCGTTTGGTTGTTAAATCAAACGCCAAATGTGAACCAAATGTCGTTTGCTTTCGTTGATACCGCTCAGCTTTGAATTGTCTTTTTCATGGAATCGAATTGATTCGAAACTCTCATTGATCAAGGCTTACGCGCCCCCATGGCGCAGTTTTTTTCAGGTGCTTTATGGCAAAAAAAAGTTCTCGTGCCCGCGCGTCAAGCAAAACCGCGGATGACAAAGCCAGTTCTAACGATGACGCTCGCAGCGAATCAAAACCTTCTCGGTCTCGGAAAAAATCCGCCCCGAAGGATAGCGGCGGCGAGTCTTCTCGCGACTCAGATTCTTCGTCTCGAGATTCGCAATCTTCATCTCGTGACTCCGGCTCTGACACAGAAAAAAGCTCAAGCGAATCCAACGGACGTGGCCGTGGTCGCGGTCGTTCCAATCAAAACCGTTCTGGCGGTGGCAACAGTGGAGGCGGCGGAGGCGGTCGCTCAAACCGACGTCGACGGGGTGGCGGTGGAGGTGGTGGAAACAACGGGGGCGGAAACCGCAACGGAAACTTTAGGAACTCAAAGAACAACAATAATCGTGGCGGTGGCGGTCGACGTAACCAAAAACGAAACAACGAGCCAGTTGAATTTGATGATGCAGAATTGACAGAAGGCATCGGCTTGCTCGAACTTCATCCTAATGGATACGGATTCCTACGAAGCAACGATAACAATTTTTCCCGTGAGCGAAGCGATCCGTTTGTTCCTGGAACAATGATCGAGAAATTCAGCTTGCGTCCAGGTGTCATGATCAAAGGCATGGTTCAACCTGCCCGGCGACAACAGGGACCACGGCTAAGAGAATTGCTAGAAGTCGATGGCCTTGAGCCTGATGCCTACCTCGAAGTCAAAAACTTTGATCAACTCACCCCGATCAATCCGGAACAGTGGTACCAATTGGAAACGGGTCCAACCCCACTAACGACGCGTGTGATGGACTTGTTGACGCCGCTCGGTAAAGGGCAGCGTGCTTTGATCGTGGCTCCGCCTCGAAGCGGTAAGACGATCATGCTTCAGCATATCGCTCACGGCATCGCGACTAACTACCCGGGTTCAAAGTTGATGGTCTTGCTGATCGACGAACGTCCGGAAGAAGTCACTGACATGAAACGGAATGTCAACGGCGAGGTCATCGCAAGTAGCCTCGACGAGGATATCGAAAGCCATGTTCGGTTGTCCCAATTGGTCATCCAGCGCTGTAAGCGATTAGCCGAAGCTGGCCAAGACGTTTTCTTGTTAATGGATTCGATTACCCGGCTTGCTCGTGCGTTCAACAAATGGGTTGGTAACACAGGGCGAACGATGTCGGGCGGTGTGGATATCAAAGCGATGGATATCCCAAAAAAGTTATTTTCATCTGCCCGTGCTTTCGAAGAAGGTGGCTCGCTAACCATTTGCGGTACGGCTTTGGTCGATACCGGAAGTCGAATGGACGAGCTTATTTTTCAGGAGTTCAAGGGAACGGGTAACATGGAATTGGTACTTGATCGAAAGCTTGCCGACCGTCGCGTCTGGCCTGCGATCGACATTTCCCAATCGGGTACTCGACGCGAGGAACTTTTGCTTAACCCAGATACGCTTCACGCCGTCACAATGCTTCGTCGAACTTTGACGTCGATGCATCACGTCGAGGCTATGGAGCAGTTGACGCGGCAGTTAGATCGCTTCAAAACAAACGAAGAATTTATCAAGCTGATCAGTGGCAAAATGGGCGACCTGTAAGCTTGGCATTTTCATTTTCATTGGCCAATTGATCAGGACTCGGCTATGCTGAGTCCTTGATTATTCGATGCCCAAAATGCCAAACGAAATTGTCGATCCCTGCGAAACGAGAAGGCAAGATCGTAGCGTGCCCGAAGTGCGCTTCGAAGCTGAAGGTTCCGTACACGACGGCCAAGCCAACGGCTCCACAAGCAGCAGATCCATTTGAAATGGATCTGCAATCTGCGACTCCCTTCGAAGACGATCCACTTGCAGGCTTCGAAGCCCCACTCGCAACGCCAGGCAACATCGGTCAAATCGGTCAACCTGTTCGTCCGGTGTCTCGAAAATCAAAAGCCAGACGAGGAAAATCTAAATCTTCTTTTCCCCTGATGTGGGTTTTGCTTGGTTGTGGTGCAGCGTTCGCACTCATTTTGGTTGCTGGCATCTTGTTTTGGTTCATGCGATCTTCGCGGCCACTGGTTTCCAAGTCTTACATTGCAAAACGATCCGCGATACTGACTTATCACCCGCAACCCAATTCGGTTCACGTGTACGATGTCAAATTTTTCTTGCCGAAGTCAGGTGGCAATTGGAATTTCGAAGTGCAACATCGGTTTGGCCAAGACCCTAATGATCCGACCATTACCTACTTCACACGGATGTCTGGTTTTGAGATGAAAGGAAACGATGCATTCGACGACAGTTTCGCACTCGAATCCGAAGAAGGGCAATTCCAACTTACTGAGGCAGGACACGCGATTGGTTTTACGCCAGTCATTCAACTTCCCTACCACATCGGTCCGCTAGTACTTTGCCCGCTTGTTACTCTAGACAAGAACGGCGCCGATAAGTGGAGGACGATGAGCAAGGGAAGAGTCAACGTTGCAACGCTCGATGGCGTCAAGAACGTTAACTTGGAAATGAAAGGCCAGTACAACGTTTCAGAACGAAATGGCGAAGTGGTTACGATCAAAGAATCGCGATCCTTGGAACCGGCGACTGGCGAAAGCATGAGTAGCTCTGACATGAACATGAAGCTAGAGGGCACTCACAAGCTGAACAATTCTCTCGGCGTGATCGAATCGAGTAGCCTCACCGGCATGTTTACTTTTCGCGTCGGACCTAAAACAGAGAAGATTCCGTTCACGTTAAGCGTGACGCGTCGGTAGCGAAAATTAAGCGCATCCAAAGGATCGTTGCTGCCTTTTTTGGTGATTATTCTGTTCGCCCCTCCCTGTCGCCAAAATTGCTGAACGCAATTTTGACTTCGACCCTGCCACTTTCAGCGGGTGGGTATCACTTGTTTGAATCAAGTGCAATTGGAGCTCAACGCTAGGCGACGGATGACCAAACACGAATTTGATCCGAACGTTGTCGAGTCGTTCGAAAACGACGTGACGTCACATTTGAGAGAAAGCCTTAAGCCGTTCATAGGAGAACGGAAAAAACGATGAGCTGATCTCTATCAGTGATTTGGATCGACCACTTTCTTCGATGGGCCGATTTTCATCTGCCACTTTCGCATACAAAACGCGAACGCCAAAATCGCACCCGCAGCGCCCCAGACCATTCCGCCAATGGTTCCAACAAAGGCAATGTCCCCCGACATTTCTTCGGCGCCCAACACAAAAGAGCAACCCAAGCACAACAATCCGAATAACAAGCTGATCAGTGCAAATATGATCGCGGCGATAGCGAACGTCACCACTGTCAGTCCCGTCGATTCGAGAAAGCAGATAATTCGCTTCATCCAACTAAATCGATAACCAGCCTTTTGATGAAGATCAGACGCAATCGACGTCCGAATGATCGCCGGCGTCGCAATCAAGGTGCCAACAATTGCCAGCATCGCAGAAGTTTTCAAGATGGCAAAAAAGATGCAACAAGCCGTAACGACTTGAAACATGCACACTAATGAAAAAGCACTTGAACCAATCTTTGAATGGTCCAATTTGGAACCAGACAAGTCTTTCGATTGATTCTTGCTGACCGACACTGAGACTTCACCGGCGTCGATCATAGCTTGATGTGTGGTACTCATTTCAAACACGTTTATACCAAATCGTTAGCCAACGGAAACTTGATTTGAACCGAAGTTCCAAGGATTCACCACATTCGCGGCTTGGTTGAGCTTTTTAAAACAAGCCAAGAATCAGGATTGAGAACTTGGGTCCGACCGTTGTGTGTCAGCCAGGAATCGGATGTTCATGATGCAAACTAATTGTCGAAATACCCCGTTTTCCGTCCGTTTGATTTTGGCTATGATTGTCACGCAGTCATGAGCGAAAACCGATTCAACGCTCAGATGAAAATGGAGAGTAAGCGAATGGTTAGCGGCTTCCTTGGAAAGGAAGTGCCGGTTTTCCGGTTGCGAGTTCGAGTCTCGTGCTCTCCGCTTAATTGATTCGATTGTGTAAAGCGTGTTGTTTGCGATTGCGAACGACACGCTTTTTTCTTGCCCTCTGTGGAATTCGACTCTCTTCAATAGTGAAAACGGTCTGAGGATTCGCCTATAATCGGGTTCTTCCAACTATCCGCAATTGAAGATTGAGAATTCGAATGCATTTGAGAACAGCCGTATTGCTTCTTTCCTTCGTCATTTGCGTAGGGAAAACTACTCAAATTGCATTGGCCGATGACAGGCCCAACATTTTGTTCATCTTTTCAGATGACCATGCAGTCAATGCAATCTCGAGCTATGGCGGAAGTCTCGCCAATGTTGCGCCAACGCCCAACATCGATCGCATCGCTCGAGAAGGAATCCTATTCAAGAATTCGTTTTGTGCGAATTCGATTTGCGGACCTTCTCGCGCTTGTATCCTGACTGGAAAGCACAGTCATAAGAATGGATTCATGAGGAATTCAAGAAAGCCATTCGATCAATCTCAATGGACAGTGGCCAAGTCACTTCAACAGGCCGGCTATCAAACGGCAGTGATTGGTAAATGGCATTTAAAATCCGACCCCGTGGGGTTTGACCACTGGGAGATCTTTCCCGGACAAGGCAGTTACTACAATCCAGTCTTTTTGCAAATGGACGGTAGCAAGAAAAAAGTTGAAGGCTACGCGACAGATCTGGCAACCGAGAAAAGCCTTAACTGGCTGGAGAGTCGCGACAAGAACAAGCCGTTCTTCTTGATGTGTCAACACAAAGCACCCCACCGAACGTTTGCCCCAGCGCTTCGGCATCTTGGGACGCTTGATGATGTCGAGATTCCTGAACCTGATTCGCTGTTTGACAACTACGCCAATCGAAGTGCAACTTTGGCGACCAATGAAATGGAGGTCGACCGACATTTGACTTGGGCCTATGACCTAAAACTGCGTGAGGAAGAGCTTGATGGAATTGAGTTGCCTTCGTTTCGAAAATACGGGACGCCCGAATACAACAGAATGACTCCGGATCAGCAACAAAAATGGGATGAACATTTTGGCCCAAAGAACAAATCTTTTGTCGCTGATTTCAAGGCTGGAAAAATCGAACAAAAAGAATTGGTTCGTTGGAAGTATCAACGCTACATTCGAAATTATCTTGAAACGGTGAAGGCCGTCGACGATAGCGTTGGTAAGCTTCTCAAGTACCTTGATGACAACGAACTGGCAGAAAACACACTCGTGATTTATTCGTCTGACCAAGGATTTTACTTGGGCGAGCACGGCTGGTTTGACAAGCGATGGATGTTCGAAGAGTCGTTCAAAATGCCGTTTGTCGCGCGGTGGCCAGGAAAGATCAAGCCGGGCTCGACTCCCGATGCATTGATTCAAAACATCGATTACGCGCCGACTTTCATGGAGATCGCAGGCTTGGATGTTCCTGAAGCAGTTCAAGGCAAATCGCTCCTTCCAATTTTCCAAGACGAGAACAAAGAGCTTCGTGACTCGCTCTACTACGCTTACTACGAAATCGGCGAACATGCAGTCCCGCAACATTTTGGAATTCGAACGAAGACTCAAAAGCTGTTCTATCTACCGGCAACCAATGAATGGCAAATGTTCGATCTCGCTTCCGATCCCAATGAAATGACGAACGTCTATGATCGCGCTGAGTTCGCAGACGCTCGATCAGAACTGACGAGGGAATATCATCGGCTACGAAAACAGTTCGACGCGCCCGCCTATGAAAAAGTCGAGAAAGAATAGATCCGCGTTTTTCGTCTTCAACGGGTCGTAAACAATTAAGTTTCTTTCTTCGGTCCGCGACCAACATTGTGATGTTCAACTAACTCCTATCGCAAATTCAAATGATGCTTAATTCACGCGAGCAAAAACCGATTGTTATGCCGTTTCAATATCGTATTTCAGTGATCCTGGCTGTCGTTCTTCAGTCAGTATTAGCGAGTTCATTTCTCTACGCCGATCAACCCAATATCCTTTTCATCCTTGCCGACGACTTAAATCACAAACTCTTGAAACAATTTCAGCTTCCGGAATTGGCACCCGACGCACTGGGGCAGCTTTATGATTTGTCAGAAGATCCTAGCGAGACGACAAATTTGTCGCTCTCAAACCCAAGTAAGGCGGAACAGCTTCGGAAATTATTGGCCAAGTCTATTGAAGAAGGGCGCAGTCGTTAGTTTGAGCTGAAACTGATCGGGGACTGGTTACCCATTGGCTTTCAGTTGGGAGCTTGATACTCAGCTTCGCAACTCCAACAAACCGCGAATCCGGAGTCAACGACTTCGCCACAATGACATTTCCATTCGGGAATCTCTTGCTCATCATCCCCCGTTGTCTTCGCCAGAAATTCCGTTTTGATCGCAAGTGCTTTTTCTGCGTCCTGCTTCATCACAAGGACTTCGATCCAAAACGCACTTGAGGGACCGGCGAATGTGGGACCAAAAATAGACGTCGATGTTTCATTGGCAATGCGGGCTTCGACCCCTTGGGCTTCCAAATCGTTTCGAAGCAAGTGAGCCTCGACTGAACTTTCAAACGTCGCCAGCACGATTAGCTTGTCCCAATCCAATTCACGCTGGTTCTCGTTTTTACTCTGAGCCTCACCGGCCAATGGGGTTTTCGGCGCCTGATAAGGATTCGGTTCAGTCATTGCGTACTTTATCTTTCGTTGATCTTTCCAACCGTCCAGTCTACAGCATCATACTCGGTTCAGTGGAGATGCTTAGAATCTCATAAGGGCGCTCGCTAAAATCAGGCTTTTTTGATTTTGGTTTTCATAAACAATTTTTGTCCGACCAACCCAAACGCGAATGCAACCAGACCAACAGCCAACGCGACAATCAACGTTACAAGGATCACACCGAAAAAGTCTGGCAGTGAAAAACGAACCAACCCATCGTCTTGCTGGTCGATTGCCATTCCCAAACTTCTGGCGACCTCAACTCCAAACAGACCAGCGGATACGTGCAAGATTGGTACAACTTGAGAGACTGCGGTGACTGCACTTCCAACAATCAACGGTCGCGCAATCGACGGAAGCCGTATACAAAGTACGATACCAGCCAGCATCAAACCAACTAAAGTCACAACCATCGCCCAAATCGAATAAGGGGTTGTGAAAGAACTTCCTATCACAGCAGGGAACGGCAAGTTAAGCAAGAAAATGATGCACCAAACAATGATCAATTTCCTTGTTTCGCCAGCGACAATTTTGGCAACTTTCTCATTTCCCGTTCCTTCCTCTGAAGGAATGGGGGCTTGGTAGGGATTGAGCTTCAACGATTTGGCTCACTCATACGGACCTAAACTAGAAGAATAGTCAATGCGTCAAAGATTCTCGCTTTTTCAAGTGGCTATGCGAAACCGACTGGCAAACGAATTAATGACTTTCGGTTTTCGAATTTGGATTTTCGAAAATTGTAATCCGTTTGCCGGACGAAATATTCTTTTGGCTAGTTTTTTTCCCGCTCGGCCAAAACACTTCCAAAGAATCAATCGTTGTCGAAGTTCCCATTCCAACATGGATCCGATTTGCGTTGACACACGAAAGCCCTTCCCCGCAAGCCAGATGAAACATCCGCTTTTGATCACCAATCGTAACAACAACTCGAGACCCAAAAGGATCACGCGGACTCCATTCTGAACTTGTCTCACTTGAATTCTGGCCGCCTACCAATGTGACCTCCAAGTAGTTATTGGAGGCACCTTCCTGGTCTCCAATCGTATTTCGCACAAGTCGAAACCGAGGGTGGTTGGGACTGGTCACTCCCATATCAAGCCAGCCATCAGAGTCAAAATCAAGAAGAACGAATCCGCGCCCGTCTTCTCTAAAATCTGCTCCGGAAATCAAAGTCATATCTGAAAAGTTGTCGTCCTTGCGAAAATAGATTCGGTTGCGTTCACCACCGCTCAATGAATTACTCGTGAATTTACGCTGGTCACCCTCTGGTTCGTCGTGCCAATCGAAAAAAATTGTTCGAGTCGCTTCGGGCGGCCCCCATTCTTCGGCCATTGAAAACTCTCGATCTCGCCCCACTCCGAAACGAACTGCTTCGCGCCAAAGGCAACTTCACAAATCGACTTTAGTTTTCACTTCGTTCGGTGCCGAATAACACCCACTTGGAACGTAGATATCAAGTTCTCCATCGTTATCAAAATCCGCAAACTGCCCACCAAAAGACCAGCCAACTCGAGCGACATGCTGCTGCTGCTTTTCATCACCCGCAATCTGTCTAAATATTCCGCCTTGATTCTCAAACAGAAAATTCCCATGAGCTGCAACCTTTAATCGAGGATCCGAACCTTCGATTTGATCCACGATCCGATTCCCCGCTTTCGAGTACATGTTCGAAACGTACAGGTCCAGGTCCGCATCATTGTCAAAATCTCCCCACGAACAGCCCATTCCAAATCCCATATCCATTGTTGGGATCGTTTCCGCTGTCACGTCGACGAACTTAAGTTCGAAACTTCCTTGAGAAGTGTCATTCCGAAGGAAAACGTCCGGCGAAAAGTCATTGCAAACATACAGATCGAGATCGCCATCATCGTCGTAATCCATCCACGAGCTTTGATAGGATCCACGGTATTGTTTAATCTCATCCGATATGGTGATCCATTCGAATGTTTTGCCATGGTTCATTAAAACAATATTTGGTGGACCACCGCGATTCACAAACTTATCAAAACGTTCGATCTTCAATCGTGTCTTTAGCTGATCTTTCTGTCGCGTAATGAATCCAATCCAATCGTCAATTGGCCCTGTGCCAGTTGCATAGGTGCTGAGGTAAAGATCCAACAACCCGTCGCGGTTGATATCCGCAACTGAAACAGCATTCACAAAACGAGTGTCTTTAAGAACCTCATTGACTTCGTCGTGAAGTTTGAACGTACCATTGACGTTCTCGTAAAACAGACTCTTCACCATTGACAACCCAAGAAACAAGTCGGCGTCGCCATCATTGTCGTAGTCAAAGAAGTAAGCGCAAGTCACCATGCCTGAAACATCTATTCCACTGCTGGTTGTGACGTCTTCAAACGTGCCGTTACCCTTGTTTCGCAACAGTTGTGGCGGTTGCCAACGATCTGTTAAAAACAAGTCGTCAAAGCCGTCTTGATCAAAATCAACTGAACTGACCGATGGGTATTGCCCAACACAGGTCCAGTCATTGCATCCTTTGTAATCTGGATGGGCTTGAAAGCTGTCGATGATTTCGGCTTGTCTTATTGGGTCAACACGACGTTTGCCAGACATCAATTCGCGAACGGATTCTTCCAGTTCATCACATCGTTTCACGATCATGTCTTGATGAGTTGCTGTGGTTACTTTTTTCAAGGTATTTGGATCTGGAAACGCTTTTGCGGTAACATCTTCAAATATTGAATTCCGGCGAACGATAATCTTAAGCTTCTTCTGAATCCAGCTAGAGACTTTCCAGCTATCTGGGGCAACAAGTTTCCAGCCTAATATCTGATATCCGGTGGCGCCAACAAGTGAACCATCTTCCAGTCGCATTCGTCCTTCGAACTTCGTTTCCATTTCGAAGTAATCACTCTGCTGGAACGTACCCTTCAAAACACCAAACTGACCGTCTTCGAATCTTCCAAGCTTCAACAACGGTGCCCAAACCTCGTCAAATGAAACATTCGATTTAGAATCCGCCATTGGCCAGTCAAAAGAATTGGCCATCGAGGTGGCAGGCGATCTCAAGTTAGGGTCTGTGATCAAATCTTGGAAATCTGCTGATTCAATCCCTTGGTAGGCAAGAGAAGCATTTGCGAACTGAGCTATCTCGACTGTTTCACCCGCAAAGAATTTAGCCATCAAGTCTTTGCGCCCCGACAAGGCCTGAATCATTCCTTCCGTTTCCGTAATTCCTTTGATTCGGCTTTGTTCGTTCGTCAACTCATTCGCGACCGCATTATCATTTTCATACGGCGTCGACTTAGAATTGTCAGGTTCATTTTTACAGCCGTAAAAACAAAGCAGGAAAACCGTAACGCACGTAAAAAGTGGGATATTTTTCATGACACCAAAATATCCCTAATTCGAGAATGGGTCAAACTTTCTCGAAAAAAAACAGAATCGGTGCACGTAAAATACGATATTCGTTGGCCTAAGTGACCACGCTAGACGCGTTCGGGCGACGATCATGTTACTCACGGACCGCATTGCAACAACGGCGGCCCCTTACGAGACATACTCCTTTGGGACAGGTTTAATTCTACTCACTCGCCTCGATGCGGTTCGAAAACCGTCGTTTTGGGATTCGTATGCGCCGCGTAAATTTGACAAGCTTCATCGTAGAGATGTTGCTGACAACGAAACTCGCCTTTCTTCTTTTTCTTGACAACCGGGACGTAAGTTCCGTCAACTTGCAGCTCAGTCGCGGCGACGTTGTCATCGAAATAGGACTTAAGAATTCGAATCAGTCGTGACTTGGTCGAGGCATCTTCAATTGGAACCATCAACTCAACTCGGCGATCAAGATTGCGGCCCATCCAGTCAGCGCTTGAGATAAACAATCGCTCATCACCACTATGGTGAAAGCAAAAAATCCTTGCGTGCTCTAGCATTCTGTCGACCACGCTAATGACTTTGATGTTTTCGCTCAGACCTTTTTTCCCTGGAACGAGACAACAGATTCCGCGAACATTCAATCTGATTTTCACCCCGGCTTGAGAAGCCGTATAAAGCGCGTCAATAACTTCCTTGTCTACCAATGAGTTAATCTTCGCGGTGATCTGACCTCCGGTGCCTTGTTCAGCACATTCCGTTTCCACACGAATTGATTCCAGCACTGATTCGCGCAGATTAATTGGGGCAGCCGCAAGTTTGCCAAGTGACTGGGGAACCGAAAGTCCGGTGATCGCGTTAAAGAAATGGACTGCATCGCTGCCTAGTTGCTCATCGCAAGTAAACAAACTGACATCGCTATAC
>CAYMFZ010000009.1:0-12157 GCA_964389585.1 uncultured Pirellulaceae bacterium
TCAAAGTTTAAGGATATAATTGAAGTTCACTTCAAAAAATGGACAGCCAACATTGCCTAAGTCGACGACACTTTTGACGATGAGACAAAACAGTTGGCTAACCTTGATGATTATCACAACGTTCTCGCCAAAGCCTATTTAAACGCGTCCAAAACTGGTTTGACGAACACGACGATGATCAGCGCCGATCCGCAACAACGTTATGCCGGAAATGATTCTTGCCAAAAATGTCATGTGGATGATTGCTCTCACTACGCCACGACGAAACACGCGATCGCTTGGAAGACGTTGGCGTTGAAAAAATCACACGTTGATCCCTATTGCCAGCAATGTCACACAACTGGTTACGGCATTGGTTCGGGATTCGCTTCGATTGCAAAAACTCCTCAGCTATTCAACGTTGGATGCGAAAGTTGTCATGGTCCATCGGCAAGTCATGCCGATGACGCGAAAGTGAGAACGGCATTCGTGGCGAAGGATCAGTGCATGCAATGTCATGATCGCGAAAACAGCCCGGCATTCGAGTACGCTGGCTATTGGGCCAAGATTATTCACGGTGCCAAAGTCGCACTCAATGAGAGTGAGGTAAAACAGTGACCCATTCATTTTTTGGCAAGTCGAATGAAGCGGCGTTAGGACTACCTCTGCGATTGGCGCTAGTTATGTCACTCGGCATTTCAATTTTGGGATGCGTGTCCGGTTCATTCGTAAACGTAACGACAGCTCAAGAGGTAGCGGCACAGGACGGTTGGTCTGATTCACTTGACGATGCGATTAAGAAGTCACGAATCACGGGTCAGCCGGTATTGGTGAAGTTCGAAGCCGAGTGGTGCGCGCCGTGTAAAGATTTGGCGACGGAGTTCGCCAAGCCCGCTTTTAAGAATGCAACTGAGAAAGTGATTCTGGTTCGCATCGATATTGATCGAAACAAAGAAATCGCCGTGGACTTTGGCGTGGAAGCGATTCCCCATGTGATCCTGCTTGATTCAAATGAAGAAACAATTGCCGATCGAACCGGACTTGCCGACGCCGAAGATTGGGTGAAATGGCTTGCGGATTCGTTAGAAGATACTGAGTTCGAGATGCCAGAGGTTTTGGCTTCCGACGAACCTCCCACGCGGACCGAGATCAAAGAGTTGATCGAAACACTGGGTTCACGTGATCCAGCGCTTCGGCAGATCACGATGGAACGATTAATCGCTTTTCCGGCAAAGACGCGCGAGCCTTTGGTTGAGTCGCTGACATCAGAAGGCAAGCTCGCCCAGAAACTTTCGGTGCTGGAAATTTTAAAACGTTGGCAGGCTCCGATTGATGGACTCGATCCTTGGGTCGTCAACTCGTTTGCACCCGAGAAGATGAAACAACTGAACCAGTGGAAAGAAACACCGATCGAAGACTTGCAGACGGTGTTGGCAGAGCTGACGGCAGACGACTTGAAAGCGGCCGGGCAAGACTTGGACGCCCTCATCGAATCGAGAAACGTACGGGCCGGGTTGGCGCGGATGACAAGGTACGGCTCACAGCTTTTGCCGGTCGTTTATGAGAGGATTAAGGTTGCCAAAACGGACGAAGAATCTGAGCGATTGACGGCGCTTCGATATTGGCTGACGGCGAGCAATGAGCTTCGTTTGGGATGGGCCAATGGATTGATCGAGTTGGCAAGTTCTGAATTATCCAGTCGGCGAGCGGCGACGCAGAGTTTGATTAAGCGGGCATCTCTCGCCGACCAGCCGCTGTTGTTAGAGCTGTTTGCCGACTCGGATCCGTTGGTGCGCGAGTTGAGTTTGAAGGGGCTTCAGGCGATCGGGGCCAAAGAAACCAATGCGACGCTGGCACGGCTCTTGAATGATCCGGACCCGAATGTTCGCGCGGCCGTTTTAAAGAGTTTTGCTGAATCCGAGTCCAATGAAATGGTTGAAGCCGTTGCGAACTATTTGGAAACAGAAACCGATGCCGATTTGATTGTGCATGCCTTGCGATATCTAAAAAGCGGAAACGGCGCGGATGCCTTGAAACCAGTTTTGCGATTTGTTGAACACGAAAGCTGGCAAGTTCGAGCTGAGGTCGCTCAGTCACTGGGAGAGATCGACTCAGATGAAATCGAGGACCTTGACTTACTCGCCGAGAAAGGCGATGCCGTTATGAAATTGTTGGAAGACACCGACGGTTTCGTGGTTAGCCGAGCGGTCGGCGCATTGCCCAGTCGCAAAAACAAAAGGTTGCTCGACAGCATGTCGCAGATTGCGATGAGGAAGCCGGAAATCGCCGGTGCGATCGTGGAGTCGATTTCCGAATCCGCCAATCGTTTTTCATACGACGACTCATCCGCTTCCGCGGCGCCGTATTTGAAAGAGTTTCTGACCAATGATCAGGCGAAAGTTCGCGAAGCCGGTTTGAAGGGGATGGTTTCGAACTACGCCGCCCAATTAACGGATGAAGATCTTTCGACTTTGTTGGCCGACCAGTCGGATGCCGTTCGCTTGGTTGCGTTAGATGGATTTTACGCGCGCATTGATGCGAATCGCAATGTGCAGGAACAAGTTGGAAGCCAATCAGCCGTTGAAATTACTCCTACTCAATCATCCGGAGGTGGGGGGCTGTTGGGCTTGTTTGGATTCGGTGGCTCGAAACCAGAATTGGTTCAGCCTGAAATTGAAATGGAAGATCTTGCTGATTCGATACCTGTTGAAGAAATTGATGACGGAGCGAATTCAAACGCCGATTCAGGGGAGAATCAATCGGATGAGAATCAATCGGATGAGAATCAATCGGATGTTGTTAAAGAGCCAAAAAAGTTGAAGCTTCCCAAACTTGCAGAAGAAAAATGGCTTGAGAAATGGTTGGACGGCGACGGCAATAAAATCAAGTTAGATGACTCAACCGTTCGCGTGGAAGATCTAGCCTCGTCGGAAATCGAAGGCGAAAAAGTTCGTGCGTTGGCTTGTTTGGTTGCACTTGGTCAACTTGAAAAACTTGACGAACTAATTTCTCTTGCCAATGGGAAATCCGAATATGAGTCATACATTGATTCAACGTTAAAGTGGTTGCCGTTTGAGCGCAGGACAAAAGTCTTTCAGCATTTGCTGGATGCGGAACAGATTGGACGTCGAGATGCTTTAATCGAAGCCTACGCCTCGGTTCGTAATCCTGAATCTGCCAAAGTGATTTGGGAGGCCGTTGCTCAAACGCCAGTTTCCACTCGCAGTTCGATCGATGGTTTGATGGCTGCCTATTTTGGCAATGCTTATTCGGTTTACTACCAACATGGCGAAACCGATATTGAACCCGATTTGTTGGAGTTAGCAAAAATCGAAACGTTGCAGTACGTCGAGACAAAAGACGTTAATACTCAGAAGCTTGTTTTGTTGATGCTAGATAAACTCGATCCAGAAACTGCCAAAGCGACGGCAAAGAAATGGATTGATTCGGAGGAGATTCAAGAAGTCGAAGATCTGGCATTTCGCCTCTTGTTGAAACCAACACCCACACCCCGAGATTACAACAACTACAACAATCCACCGGACGAAGATCGTTCGTATGCCGTTGAGTATCTCAAAACGGATAAGCTTTGGAAGTTTGACCTTGCGATTCAGTTTCTTGCTGTTGGCGAGGAAGCTTTGGCTGAGGTCGAGGAGTACAGCGTCTTTTTCCGTTCGAATCAGTACTTCTACGGAAGTTCGAACTCGGAAGTCAAAGTCCGGATTCCCAAACCGCCCAAGGGTTTAACGCTTGATCATCTTGCGCCAAAAGATCTAACGCTGGGAGCCGAGAGCAAAGCCTACGTTGCTTACTTTCGGTCGCTGCTAGACCCCAAAGCGGATATCACTGACTTGCTGGATCGTTGGCGTGTGAATAAGGATTTTGAGTCGACATCCAAGCTTGTGTTTGAAGCGGTTGCGTCAACTAACAATGACGATGAGATTCCAATAGTCGAAGAGATTTTCAAACTCCATGGCAAAAACGATACTAGTTTCGCCGCCGATTTGTATTGGACGATTCGCGTCATGGATGGTCCCAACGCGTTGAAGCTTCGAAAAAAGATTCGCGACGAAGTTGGCATGAATCGACTTAGCAATTATTGACAGCATGTCGAAGTTACGTTCAGGATCGTCAAAACGATAGAAAATGAATGGAGATGCGTGGCACACGGCAAGCGACAAATTGAGAACTTTTCCACCTTTGATTTGAGGAACAGATGAAACCGATTACGAACAAGATCGTGCTTGTGATTTTTGTAATGTTGGCAATGTTTTGCCAATCAGCTTCCGCTCAATTTGAAACGGATGGAATCACAGCAACGGGCAACGCGAAAACTGAAGGCAACGCGGAAGTAATACGAATGACTTTAACAGTCGAGGCTCAGGGGCCAGATTTTAAGTCTGCGATTGAAGCATTGGTTGAACGAAAAAAGAAAGTCATGATCAGGCTTGAAAAACTTGAAGCGGTTGAAGACTCGATCAAGTTTGGGGATGTTGCAACAGGCGGAGGAGGTGATACTTCCGCGATGCAGCAGCAGATGATGAGAAGGTTTGGTGATGATCCACGAATGGCAAAAATGATGAAGGTTAAACCGCCGGTGAAGGTGACTTCTGAAGTTACTGCTGAATGGAAGTTGGAAGGCGAGGCCGAGGCATTACTGGTTTTATGCGACGAGCTGAAAAAGAAGATAACGGATGCGGATGTCGGCTTGGCCAAAGAAAAGGCCGAACTTTCTGCTGAACAAGAAGAGCTTGCCGAAGAAATGGCTGAGATGATGAGCGATTATGGTGGAGGTGAAGAGACGCCAGCCGGGACGCCTTCTTTTTTCTACGTGCGTAAAGTTTCGCAAGAAGATCACGATCGTTTAGTTGGCGAGGCGTTTGCCGATGCGAAGTCGAAAGCAGAACGCTTGGCCAAGGCAACTGCGTTCGAGTTAGGCAAAGTCAAAATGATCTCGTCGAGGCAAGATTCAGTGTCGATGGCGGCGGCTTACAATAGTTATGGATATGGCGGTTACGGACGACAGGCTTCTATTCCACAGACGGGTCCGACGGAAGACGGTACGATCGAAGCAGTCGCTCAGTCGCCGACCAATTTGCCTTACTCGGTCGATATCGCAGTCGCGTATGAGATTAAGCAATAGTGCGAGCGAACGCGATGTTCAAACCGGCACCAAGGAATCCGACATACATCACGGTGTCTGTTTTTCCTTGGCCGACGAAAAACGAACTGATGGCTGCGTCCAAGATCACCGCGCCCGCGCGCGTCGCCAAGTACTGAAATTGGTTTGCACGCTGAATGGGTCAACCTTTTTTAACCCAAAGTTTTGCCGATATCGCGAGACGGTGACGATGCTATTCCCTATCACTTGGCCGGCAAGAGAAGTGTCCGCGATTGAGTCTCGATGAATGTCAGTTCAAGTTTGGGCCAAGATTTTTGTTCAGCTTGCGAACCCATGATGACACATTGTGTCTATCGAGTACCGCATAGCGGTGTGCTCCTGGGAGAGCAAGCGGCTTCCAAACCCGCTCGACAGGGTTCGAATCCTTGCACCGTTGCTTTTGAATTCCAGTTGAGAATTTGAGATCAATATTGAGAATTTCAGATTTCAAATTTCAAATTTCAAATTTTGATTGCAAACCTCAAGTTGCGACTTGGTTTGCATATTCAAAAAGAGTTGGCGTTGGGTCCGGATGGCTAGGTAACAGATTGCAACCCTGTCTAAGTGAGTTCGATTCTCACCAGCGTCTCTAAGATTTGAGAAACAAATCTTCTCTTAATCCTACTCTTACTCTTAATCATACTCCCCTCTTTCTCCTCCTACTCCCGATGTTGATCCAGACCCTGCCGGAATAGTAGTCCTCGATGGGCGGCGCTTCAGTGAGCTACTCCTCCTGCTTTCACCCAACCTCACTCCTGCTTCTGCCCTCACTCCCACTCTCACTCCCACTCCCACTCCCATTTCTCATTTCTCATTTCTCATTTCCCATTTCCCATCATTCAATTCAATCAATCCTAGAAACCAAATCACTCATTAGTTCGAGAAACAACTTCGAACCATCAACCAACCCAAATCAGTTAGCGAGCTAACGGACGCCGCCATCTTCGCAAACTCAGCATGTCACGAACTCCAATTCGCGTTATAGTTGTTGCTCCCAATCGAGTTCAAAATTCTCGATGACGCCAACCAACCAAACTGAATGAAAATGACTGATCACCAAATTGCTCGCCTGAACTTGCTGTTTTTCGTCGCACTTTTTTCGCTGACTTTGCTAGTGCCTCAGCAATTGAAAGGTCAATCAAGTGGATGGTCCCGATGGCGTGGGCCTGAGGGAAATGGAATTGTTTCGAATCAGTCCATCCCGCAAACTTGGTCAGAATCAGAAAACGTGATTTGGAAAGTCAAAGTTCCTGGACGTGGGCATGCTTCACCAATCATGGCCGAGGGGAAAATTTTCTTGGCGACTGCCGACAAGGCAACTCAATCGCAATCCGTGTTGGCGTATAGCGTCGAATCAGGCGAACAGCTTTGGAATACCGAAGTCAACAACGGCGGTCTAGCGGGTCGGATTCATCAAAAGAATACATACGCTTCCTCGACAATCGCGACCAATGGAGAATCGCTCTTTGTCGTTTTCAGTCACAATGACAGTGTTCACGTCACGGCGTTGGATCTTGATGGGAAAAAGCTTTGGACGAAATCAGCCGGTGCCTACAAACCGCGTTACCCGTTCGGACACGGAGCAAGCCCAATTGTCTATCGCGACGTCGTCATTGTTCCCAATGAGGGTCGAGTTGAGGCGGCGTTGGTTGCTTACGACACGAAGACTGGAGACGTGAAGTGGAAAGCGAAACGAGAGGGAATTAGCAGCTATTCGACGCCAGTCGTAGCGGAGTTGGATGGTAAGGATCAACTCTTGATCAGTGGTGGAGAAAGCGTTTCCAGTTACGATCCAATGACGGGCGATCAAAATTGGTCAACCAGTGCGAATTGGCAAGTGACATGCGGCACGATGGTTTGGGACAAAAAGAATGAGCTGGTTTTTGCCAGCGGCGGTTTCCCCGGCAATCAAACTTTGGCAGTCAACTTTAAGACGGGCCAGAAAGTTTGGGACAATCCAACCAAAGTTTATGAGCAGTCAATGCTTGCTCATGACGGTTACCTTTATGCACACTCGGACAATGGCGCACTTTACTGTTGGGACGCGGCAACGGGCAAAGAAATGTGGCGGCAGAAGTTCAGCGATCGCCGAGTGCCAGTAAGTGCGTCCCCCATTTTGGCAAATGGACTTATTTACTTCACCGCAGAGAACGGCGAGACGGCTGTGATTAAGGCAACGCCAGAGAAGTATGAAGAAGTCGCCAGAAACCAGTTGGGCACAATCTCATTCGCTTCCTTTGCCGCTTTGAACAATCGGCTTTACGCCCGTGTCGCAGATTCGAAAGACGGCGGCCGACAAGAATGGCTTTATTGCTTGGGTGAAAAATAGCACTCAAGAGTAGATTCGTACTGAACGTTTTAAAACGCTCGGTGAAACCAATTAAAATAGGCGCTGTTTCGATAACTTGGTTGGTCTAAAATTCAGGTCACTGATTTTGACACCGAGACTGAATTTGCCGACCATCGAAACAAAACTAAATCAAAACGAGGAATCTGGAAAGAACGATACTCAATCTGGGTTGTCTTTCTTTTCTTCTGCGCGAAAGGCTCGCAAAACACGGCGACGAGAGGTCAGTCAGACTTATTGGGCTCAAGAGCAAGCCGAATCCGAAACGGGTTTAAGCCTCGCCACGCGTACGGACTTGTTGAAAAAGCATGGTTCGTTTTCGCTGGCATTTTCAACCGCGGTTCAGCCCCGTTTGATGCACTACGGTGACGAGAAAGGCTATATCGCTTTTCGTAAACGCTGGGGCATGACGTTTGCCTTGGGTGACGCTGTCGCGTCACAATCGGACTGGCCGCAATTGATTGACGCGTTCACGAAGCAGCATCGTCGTGTTTCTTTTTGCCAAGTCAGTCAGCCGATGGCGGAGTTGCTTTCCGAGCGTGGGTACTACATCAATTCGATGGGAGTCGACACGACGCTGAAGTTGGGAGAGTATGATTTCGCGGGCAAGCAGAAAGAGTGGTTGCGATATGCTTCCAACTGGATCAATAGGCGGAACTATCGAATCGAAGAATTGAGCTTTGACGAAATTGAGCCAAGCCAAGTCGAATCGGTTTCCGAGGCTTGGCGCAAAACACGAACGGTAAAACGAAAAGAAGTTAGGTTTCTCAATCGCCCAATTGTCTTAAAAGATGAAGCCAATGTTCGAAAGTTCTTCTTGTTTTCGCCGCAGGATGAATTGTTGGCATTCGTATTCCTGGATCCCATTTATGATTCTGGAGAGATTGTTGGCTACGTCACCGTATTCAAACGACGTCATCCGGACGCTCCAATTTATGCCGAACAAGCGATTATGAAACATGTGATTGAGACGTTGAAATCGGAAGGTGTCGGTGAGTTGAAACTCGGGCTGTCACCGTTTGCGGGTATCAATGAAAAAAGTGAGTACGCTGATAAGTTTCAAAAAAGTCGGATGACTCAATGGTTTTTTCATCAGGCTTATTCCGCGCGTTGGGTTAATCGCTACTTTTACAATGTCGTAGGTCACGCAGAATACAAAAGACGATTTCGAGGAAGCGAAGAAAAAGTTTATTTTGCTTGCTCGTCACGGTTTGGTTTGCCCGGAATGTTAGCGCTAATTGGGCTTTGCGGTATTGCCTAGAACGCGACCCGAGTAAATGATTTGATAATCGTCGCCTGATAAACTACTTTTGAAGGCTGGCTCCAACTGCATTTCTGGTCAATCTATGCCCTACCGAAAACCAATCCTCGCCATCTCGTTGACTGTTTTTCTGTTCGGTTGTCTTTTTACCATCTATGGTGTCTACGCTTTTGAATTTGGCAAC
This sequence comes from uncultured Pirellulaceae bacterium, assembly GCA_964389585.1. Lineage (GTDB taxonomy): Bacteria > Planctomycetota > Planctomycetia > Pirellulales > Pirellulaceae > Mariniblastus. The sequence continues at coordinate 8,933 of CAYMFZ010000009.1, forward strand.
CAGCCAACCAGCACTGAGAACAGCGTCGCCACTTCCAATGAACCGATCACAGAAGAATTTGATGTGGATTCTTTGCAAGCAAGAATCATTGCTGCGGTCGAGAAAATTTCTCCTTCGGTTGTCGCGATCTATGACCGAGGAAGTACCTTTAGCGGCGTCATCGCAAGTGACGATGGACTCGTTCTGACCGCCGGCCATGCTGCTCGACCAAATCGAACTTATACGGTGATGCTTGCTGACGGGCGAAAGCTCAAAGCCAAAGGGCTTGGCGTCAATGACCGGATCGACATGGCGATGATAAAGATTACGGATCCGGAAAACTTACCCGTTGCCGAGCTTGGTTTCTCTTCGACGATTCTCAAGAACCAACCTGTTATCGGGGTCAGTCATCCCGGTATCTACAATTCTCGTCGTGGATCGGTTGTGCGATTTGGTCACGTGGTAAAACCGGTTACTTCCAATGAAGGAATGATTGAGTCGACGGCGATGATGGAACCTGGCGATTCAGGTGGACCTTTGGTTGATTTGGATGGCAGGGTAATCGGGATTCACAGCAACATTCGTCAAAGTGCAAGACTCAATTACGATGTTCCTATCGATTCGTATCGAAAGTATTGGGATGAGTTACAAGAGGCCGATTGGTTGAGAATCGACGGATGGCCCAGCCTGCCAAAGTTTGGTTTTCGCGCTGACGACACGAGGGGAGAACCGGGAATCGAAATCACGCGAATCACCGAGGGGGGACTCGCTGATCAAAGTGGCTTGAAACCAAAAGATATCGTTACCGCCGTTGGTGGCAAGAAAGTCGATTCAGGGCGCCAGTTTAGTAATCGCTTGGTTGGAGTTCGGTCTCGAGGCGAGTTCAAGGTTAACTTGAGCGTTAAGAGAGCGGGCGAGCCCATCAAATTGGTTGTGGATGTGATGGATAAATCTCGTCCTCAACCGGATGCCTATTCCGAACTTGAAGATTTGGCTTCCCAGTTCAAGGCTTTGGAGTCCCGACTGGATGACGTTGAGTACTTGGTTAAAAGCGAAGTTCGAGGCCAGCCTACGGAAATCCGAGCGACGCGTATCTATCGGGGTGACGACGGATTGTTGGTAACCAAAAGCACGCGAGTTGGATCGCAACCGCAAGTCGAACTCGTCGATGGATCGCGAGTGGACGCAACGATTGTAAAAAGAGATTCCAAAAACGATTTGGTTTTGCTGAAGGCAGCGTTGCCAAACAAAGGCGGAATCAATTTGCAAAACGTGCTTGGAGATCTCGAACAAAAGCGTGGTCGCTTGTTGCTGACTCCTGATTCGAGAGGACCTGGAACCATCAGTATATGGGGGTCGAACTATTTTGGTTCACGTCGAACACGAGCCAGTGGCGGTTATCTCGGCGTGCAAATTGGAGGGCCTCGATCGGGAGGGGCTCCCGTGATCTTTGCTCGCGTGCTCGCTGGCGCGGCGAAAAAGGCAGGAATCAAGTCGGGCGATGTCTTGCTTCAAATTGATGGTGTCCAAGTCGAAAAACAGCGAGATGTTTTTAATTTCCTGACCGGAAAAGATCCTAACAGCAAGATTGTTGTCTTGATCAAGCGGGAGGACGAAGAGCTGGAAAAAGAAATTGTACTTGGCGATCGTCCTGATAGCATTCTGGATACTGGTCACGTCGCAGACGATTTGATTGGTGGCAAGAGCAGGCGACGTGACGGTTTCAGCTTGGTTGTTTCACATGATGCTGTTCTGTATCCGGAAAAATGTGGAGGCCCCGTGTTTGATATCAAAGGCAATTTTCTCGGAATTAACATCGCCCGAAAAAGTCGAACGCGATGTTTCGTGATTCCCAAAACGATCGTCAAGCAGTTCGTGGATTCAAGCGGTTTATAGGTTATGCCCAATGGAAAGCGATTGATCTGGCTGGCAAGCGATCGGTTGCTTGAATTCACTGTGGAAATTCTATGAATTCCACAGGCACATGATCGGTTAGCCAAACACCGTTTTCGGTTACAAAGAATTCGTGACCCGCGGCGTGCATCTTTGACGAAAGAATGTTTAGCAAGACAGGTTTGCCGCGGCGACCACCCGCTTGAATTGCCGTCGTCTTGTTTTCGTGCAAGTGAACGTGATGGCGTTGCTGTTTCTTGAGACCTGTTGCTTGGATGCTGGCCACGAATTGCTGGGGCGTTCCATGCACGAGGAACTCAGGTGGTCTTGTTGCTTTGTATCCTAGGTCAACATTAAGTGAATGGCCTTGGCGAGCGCGGATGGAGTGACCGTCTGCACTAAACTCAAACCGCTGTTTGTCGTTAGTTGTGACGACTTGATTCAGATTTTCTCGAGAGATTGGTTTGCGGTGTTTCTGCATCGCGTCTAGTAAAGTTTCGACTTTCACCCACCCCGACTCGTCGAGTTCGATCCCAATGGTTTCAGGTCGATGACGCAGTACGAGACTGAGGAATTTGCTCTTTGATCTGGCTTCGGATTTATCCATTTGAAACTGATGCGTGATTCAAGGTAAGAAAAAAGCCGGAACGCCTGTGCGGTCCGGCTTAATTAGTTCAAGTTGGGTTGATCTAGCCAAAGATCTTTGGCGCACCCAAGTGATCGTGAATTTGATTGCAAACAGCGGGGTCGATGTTCAATCCTTGAGCAAGTTGACCCAAGTATTGAGCTTCGTTTTGCGTGTCCAATTCAATCGATGTCAACGATAATGCGTAGACCTGTTGCTCGAGACCGTTTGGAATTGAGCGAGCGAAACCGGCTACATCCAATGGAGCGGCGAATTCTTGACGCAAGAAATCGGCTTCTGACTGCGAGACATCTGCGCCCAATTTGCTAATGATGTTCTCTTGTTCAGTCTGATCAATTCGGCCGTCAGATTTAGCGGCATTGACCATCGCGCGGATCATCAACACGGCTTGGTCGTTGGCTTGTGCGACTTGTTCAGGTGGAGCTTGCTGTTGGGCTGCTGGTTCTGATCCACCACCCATGACGCTACCAAGCAAACCACCGAGGCCACCGCCTCCTCCACCACCCATTACGCTACCGAGTAAGCCGCTGATTCCACCGCCACTACTTTGCTGCTGTTGTCCGCCGCCTCCTCCAAGAACTCCACTCAGGATTCCCGCGAGGCCGCTACTTTGCTGTTGTTGCTGCTGACCGCCACCGAGAAGCCCACCAAGCAGTTGGCTGCCTAAGCCTGATGAAAGAGATTTGTTTCCCATCAAGCTGCCTAAA